>NZ_RCDI01000007.1 GCF_003675875.1 Halostella limicola
ATTGCGTTCCGGGACGAGGGGGAAGCGTTCCGGGACGAGGGGGAAGCGTTCCGGAACGCGGGAGTGGGGTGCCGCTGAACTGGGGTGCCGTGGGAGGGCGTCGGGGGAAGCGGGGCAGGGGAACCGGACGAGACGTCGCCGCCTCAGTCCTGCGAGACCGCGGTCGCGGTCGCGGCGGCCGTCGCGTCGTTGGGGGGTCGAACGACGACGGTGCGGTCGCCGCGAATCACGACGTCGCAGTCCGCGAGCGTGAACGTGAGCCGAGCGTCGAACTGCGGAGAGTCCTCCCCGAACAGGCGCTCCAGCGCGTCCGGGTCGACACTGTCGTAGAGGGGCACGTCGATGTCCATGGGATCTACGCCCTTGGCGTCGGCGACGGCCCAGACGACGGTCTCCGGGAGGGACTCGTTTTCCGCACTGCGTTCGACGGTGGTCGGTAGGTTCACGCTCATGTTCCATCCCTTCGTAGTACATCCGGCCCCATGGGTACCGTGGCTACAGTGATACGGGAGCCGATCGGATCGGGGCTATATGCATAACACGGGGGTCACTCCTCGTCGAAGAGGAGCGTGAGGAGTTTGCGCTCCGCGGCCCGCAGATGCCTGTTGACGGTCGGCTGCGAGACGCCGAGCGTGTCGGCGATCTCCTGCCCGGTCCGCTCGCGGGGCCAGTCGAAGTAGCCACCGTAGAACGCCGCCTCCAGCACCTCGTTCTGCCGGTCGGTGAGCGACGACTCCACCATCGACCGGAACCGACGCCTCGACCGCACCGGCCGGTCGAGTTCGCGGCGGGCGACCGGCGCCGCGTCGTACCGCTGCCGGAGCCACCGGACGAACGAGTCGACGTCGATCGGAGACGGGAGTTCGACGACGAGGCGAAGCCCGTCGCCGTCGGTGGTCCCGTCGCGGGGGAGCGCGTTCCGTTCCAGCAGCTCGCCGAAGAAGCCGTCCTCGTCGAAGACGACCTCGATCCGGACGGAGCCGTCGGACCGGTCGACGACTGACGACCCGCGGACGTCCGCGCGGTCGTCCGTGGCCGCGAGCAGGTCGTCCGCTGCACCGTCGGGCACGAGCACGATCGTCCGGACCCCGTCGTCATCGAGGCAGACGCGCTCGAACTCCAACTCCGTGCCGGCGGCGCCCGCGAGCGCGACGGGCGGGACGTCGTCGCCGACCCTGAGTTCCAGTTCGGTCGACGAGTCGCTTGCGATAGCGCGCCTGCGCTCGACGTTTCCGAGCGCGTACCCGGTTAGGTCGCCGACCGCGCCGAACGCCCGCCGCTCGCGCTCGCCGAACGCGTCCGGTTCGGTCGCGTAGACGACCAGCACGCGGCGGGGAACGTCGTAGCCGCGGATCGGAACGGCGATGACCGAGCGGAACTCGCGTTCCAGCGCGGCCTGCCGCCAGGGATCGAACGGAGGGTCTCCGAGTACGTCGTTCTGCGTCTGCACCGTCCCCTCCTGAAGTGCTCGGCCGGCCGGACCCTGCCCGTGCGGGCTCTCGTCGACGGTTACCGATATCTGCTCCAGGTACCCCTCGCCCTCGCCGGCCGAGACCGTCGGGATCACGTCCTCGGTGGCAGGGTCGTCCTCGCCGACCCAGGCGAACGCGAATGGCTCCGCAGCGGTGATCCGCTCGCAGACGCCGCGGAGGACCTCGCGCTCGGAATCCGCGCTCACGGCGACGTCGACGCTGCCGCCGAGCACGTCGGCGACCGCCGCCGTTCGGTCGAGCGAGGCGGTCCGGGCCTCCAGCGCGGAGGTCCGTTCGCGCAGCGATTCCTCCCGGTCCGCCCGGTCGAGGGCTGCTCGGACGCCCTCGGCGAGGATGCGGACGGTGTCGCGCTCCCGGGGGGTGAAGTCGTCGCCGGTCGCCGTCCAGACGACGACGCCGTGCTTGCCGAGCGGAACGCAGAACCCCCGGAATCCCTCGCCGACCGCGAACTCCGTCGGTTCGTACGTGGCGAACGTCTCCCAGAGCGGGTTCTCGACCGAGTCGCCGAGCAATTCGTCGGAGAGCGCGCCCTCCGGTGATTCCGCGACCGGCCGGAGTTCGCCGCCGCTCTCGTCGTAGAGGGCGACCATCGCCGCGGGCGCGTCGAACTTCGCCTCGGCCGCGTCGACGACCGCCTCGCAGATCTCTGTCCGGGTCTCGGCGGCCGACAGCCCCTGCGTCACCTCCGCGACGGCAGCGAGTTCCCGCTGGTGCTCGACCTGCTCGGTGACGTCGCGGATGATCCCCGTGAAGAGCCGGTCGCCGTCGTACCGGAACTCGCTGAACGAGACGCCGAGTTCGATCGTCGATCCGTCGCGGCGTCGGCCGGGGAGTTCGAGGTAGTCCCAGTTCAACGCTCGCTCCCCCGACCGGAGGTAGCGGTCCATCCCCTCGCGGTGGCGCTCGGCCATCTCGTCGGACATGAGGAGGGAGAGCGATTCGCCGATCAGCTCCTCGGGCGCGTAGCCGAACACCTCCTCGACCGCCGGGTTGACGTACCGGATCTCGCTGTTCGCGTCGATCGTGACGATCGCGTCGGACGCGGCGTCGGCGAGCGCCTGCAGGTGCGCCTCGCTCCGCGTCGCGGCCGTCGCCTCGGCGTCGGCACCGTCGTCCGACGGGCGCTCGTCACCCCGCACCGCGCGTTCGATCGCGTGCACGAGGAGACGGTCGCTCGCCGCGCTCTCCCGGTCGACGAACTCGGCGCTGGCGTCGAACACGTCGTCGACGGCAGCCTCCTCCGCCGCCGCGTAGACGACCGCAGCGACGTCGGGAAAGCGCTCGCGGAGCGCGTCGAGAACGGCCGCGTCCGCGCAGACGAGGCAGTCGATCTCGTCCGGATCGAGGCCGCGCGAGCCGCGGCCGGTCTCGAAGAACTCGATCGAGATGCCCGTGTCGCGGACGGCGTCGGCGACGGCGTCCGCGGTCGCCCCGTCGGCCACGACGGCGACCGACGCGGCGGAGAGGGATTTCCGTCTCATCGGCAGTCGTCCCCCCTCGTACGACAGATCATATAGTCGTCCCCAGTTACATTCAAACTTCTAGCTGTGAAATCGTTAAGCCGCAGATTCCAAAAAGACCTCCACCCAAAGAGTGGGGTATGTGCCGAGGAACCGAATGCCACACAGATGGTCAAACGCGATGAGCGAGCCGAAGTCAGCGGAGCAGGGCGATAGCGCCGTTTCCGTCGCCGAACCCATCGCGGTCAGCGGCGCGGAGACGTACTTCCGCTCCGTCGTCGAGAACACGTCGGACGGCGTCGTCGGCGTCGACGAGAGCGGCGACGTGGTGGTCGCTAACCCGGCGGTCGAGCGGCTGTTCGGCTACGCGCCCGAGGAACTGATCGGCGAACCGGTGACCGCGCTGATGCCCGAACGACTCCAGTCGGACCACGTCGCCGCGTTCGAGCGATACCTGTCGACGGGTGAGCGCACTGTGGACTGGGACTACCTCGAGTTCCCCGGCCAGCACCGAGACGGGCACGAGCTCCAGTTGAGTATCGCGTTCCGAGAGTCGGAACACGGCGGAGAGCGGGTGTTCACCGGGTTCATCCGCGACGTCACCCCGCGGAAGGAGCGGGAACGAGAACTCGAGCGCCAGCGCGACGAGCTGGAGCGGTTGAACCGGATCAACGGCGTGATCCGCGACATTAACCGGAGCCTCGTCGGGGCCGCGGACCGTGACGCGATGCTGACCGCCGTCTGCGAGCACCTGGCCGCCGCCGATCGGTACCGCTCCGCCTGGATCGGCGAGCGGGACCCGGCAACCGACCGTCTCCAGCCGACCGCGTGGGCGGGCATCGAGCTGAGCGAGATCGATCGCGCGTCCGCGTCGGCGGGCGACAGCGACAACCCTGATCCGGTCGCTGCGGCCGCGCGGACGAGAGAGTCGCAGGTGAAGAACGGCGTCGCCGCCGTACCGATCGTCTACGACGGCACGCCTTACGGGGCGTTGGCGATCCGCGGCGAGCAGCCGGGACTGTTCGACGAGCGCGAGCGCAGCGTCCTGACGGAACTCGGCGAGACCGTCGGTTACGCGATCAACGCGCTCGAACAGCGGCGGATGATCATGAGCGACGCGCGCCTGGAGGTCACGCTTCGCGTGAACGACGCCATCGACGAGTGCAACGCGCTCGTCGGCCGCGAGCTGGCCGTCCTTCGGACCGTCGCCGGTAAGGGCGACCGAGTCGTCATCTTCGTCTCGACCGATCCGGACGTCGAGGCGGCCGACCTGACCGCCGCGTTCGGCGACGTCGTCACCGTCGAGAACGTCCGGCGGGTACGCGACGGACTGTTCGAGGTCGTCGCCGAGGACCTGCCGGTGACCCGGGCGCTCTCGGGCCGCGGCGGGCGACTCAGGTCGGCGAGTATCGAGGGAACGAGTATGCACTTCGTCACTGAACTCCCACAGGACGCAGACGTGCGGGCGCTCGTCGAGACGGTCCGAGAGGCGTTCCCTGACACTCGGCTCGTCGCACAGCGGTCGGTAACGAGGGACGAGCGGTCGGTCGAGGAGTTCCGCGCGACCGCGGACGCCGAGGTCACCGAGAAACAGCGGACGGCGCTCGAAGCCGCGTACTTCGGCGGCTACTTCGACAGGCCCCGCGAGAGCACCGGCGAGGAGCTGGCGGCGTCGCTCGGCGTGTCGCCGTCCACCTTCCACCAGCACCTGCAGGCGGGGCTGCGGAAATCGCTCGCGGCGCTGTTCGAGCAGTAAGTGAAGCGATTCGCACATCGAACGGAACTCGGCGCCGTTCGAGTGCGTCGTTGCGTGTAGTCCGCTAGCTTCGACCGACGATCGGCGACTCGCCGCAGTCGATACACACGTACTCGTCGCCGGCCGTCTCGACGATCGGAGCGTTACACTCGACGCACTTCATCTTCGCATTCCGTGCTGCGCGCGGATAGCGTCCCATGTCCATGCAACGTCGGCGGCGAGGTATAAACCGGCGCGACCGTTGCCGTCGGTTGTCCGGCGTTGCGCCGAATAGTACCGCCCTTCGCGGGACACGACGACGCGCTTGCGCCGGGCGCTTGACTAAGACCGCCCTAGGTCGGGGTGAACCGCGCCTTACTCGCGCAACGTCGCCCGAAGTTTAACACCCGGCGTCGTGACCGACGAGTATGTACGACCGAGTGCTACTGCCGACCGACGGGAGCGAGGCCTCCCTGACGGCGGGCGAACACGCGTTCGACATCGCGTCGACGTACGGCGCGGATCTCCACGCGATCTTCGCCGTCGACGAGACGGTGTTCGCCGCCGACGCCTACTCCGGCACCACCCCGGACCAGTACGAGCAGGTGGGGGAAGAGGCAGTCGAAGAGGTGGCGGAGCGCGCCGCCGACCGCGGCGTGGGGCCCGTCACGCGCGAGGTCGTGTACGGGCCGCCCCATCGGGCGATCGCGGACTACGCGGCGGAGAACGACGTGGACCTCGTGGTGATGGGGACGCACGGTCGGAGCGGCGTCGAGCGCTATCTGCTCGGCAGCGTCACCGAAAAAGTCGTCCGGACGGCCGACGCCCCCGTCCTCACGGTGCGCCCGGAAGCATGAGCACGCCGACCATCACCGAGGAGGACGAAGCGATCCTCGACTACCTCGCCGAGAACGCCGCCGGGCGCGCGGACGTCGCCGACGCGGTGGGACTGAGCGACGACGAGACGGCGGACCGCCTCGACGGCCTCGTCGAGGGCGGCCTCGTCCGCGAATCGACGGGCACCTACGAGATCACCGACAGCGGCGAGCGACTGCTCGCCTCGCCCGGCGACGGCACGGCGGACGCCGGGGTCGACACGCCGCCGGCGGTCGGCGAGGCGATAGCCGAGATGGACCTCGCGCCTGACCACGCGGAGGCCCTGGAGGAGGCGTTCGCGTTCCTGCGGCACTGGGGCGCGGCGTCGTCGGCCGAGGTGATCGACGCGGTGTACAGCGAGAACCCCCTCGGCTACGCCTCGGCGGACGACTGGTGGGCGGAGGCGATCCGCGACCCGCTCGCGGAACTGCCCGAGATAGAGCGCGACGGCGACGCGTGGCGCCACGCCGGCGGCGGGGCGGTCGACGACGGCGACGGCCGGCGGGCGTTCACGTCGACCGGTGAGGAGACGTACGGCAGCGTCAAGCACGCGTTCGAATCGCTGGACGTGGACGCGCAACAGCGCGAGGCCGTCACCGCGGTGTTCGAGCACCTGCAGAGCCACGGCGGCGCGTCCGAGGACGAACTGCAAGAACTCGCGCGCGACGCCGCCGATGTGGAGGCGTCCGCGGGCACCTGGTGGCGCGACGCGGTCGCCCCCGTCCTGCGGGAGTTGCCCGGTATCGACCGGGGTGACGGCCGCTGGCAGTACTCCGGAGACCATCCAGAGTAGCTCCGGCGGCGCGTCGGCACGCCCGGTCAGTTCGCCCGAGCTACCGACCCGCTTCCTCGTCGTCGAGGCCCGACAGCGCGCGCTCGTCGTTGTACTCCTCGGCGCCGCTGGCCTCGCCCGTCAGTTCGTTGTACACCGCCTCCCGGACCTCGTCGGCGGACTCGAAGCGCTCGTCGACCAGTCGGTCGAACACGTCGCCGACCGTCTCGGTCTCGTTGGCGAGGTCGATCTCCTCGTCGCCGTACTCCGTCGCCAGTTCCTCGCTCGTCGCGGGATACTTGTACTCGTCGAAGAAGTCGGCCCCCAGGTCGGCCGACATCCGCTCGGCGCTTTTCGCCCGCTCGCGCCGGCGCTCGTTCGCGCGGTCGGTCACCTCGCTGGCGTCCGGCTGGTCGTCCGTCATGGTCGGACGTTCCCGCGTGACGCGGATAAGCCTGAATCCCAGGTCGGTTCCGAGTGGTTGCCAGATGTCGTCGTCGTACTGCACTCGTGCGGTTATCAGTACTATGACACGGCCTAACATACTTCTCTCTGCTCCACTTACGCCACGACACCCTCGGGTGGGGACAATGAGTGATTCTAACGAGCAATACATGGAGAAGCGGTCGCCGGGACGGGGAGCGAGCACGGAAGGGAGCCGACTGGGCAATCGGTTCAACTCGCGGCTGCGTGAGGCGTTCGGCTCGTCGCCGTTCATCCTCACGAAGTTCGACAAGTTCATGAACTGGGTGCGGGGGTCCTCCATGTTCATGCTCCAGTTCGGCATCGCCTGCTGTAGCCTGGAGATGATGCACAGCTACTCGACGAAACACGACCTGGACCGCTTCGGCGCGGGCGTCCCGCGCGCCTCGCCGCGACAGGCCGACGTGATCATCGTGCCGGGGACGATCGTCTCGAAGTTCGCCCCCCGGATGAAGCGCGTCTACGACCAGATGCCCGAGCCGAAGTTCGTCGTCGGCATGGGCAACTGCACGGCCTCGGGCGGCCCGTTCCAGAAGGGGTACAACGTCGTGAAGGGCGCGGAGGAGGTCATCCCGGTCGACATCCAGATCCCGGGGTGTCCGCCGCGACCGGAAGCGCTCATCTACGGCGTCGCCAAGCTGCAGGAGCGCGTCGCCAACGGCGAGTCCGCGCCGGTCGTCGTCAAACCGTACGAACTGGAGCGGTTCGGCGACCTCGACCGCGGCGAGGTCGTCGACGAGCTGTCCGACCGCATCGACGAGGAGACGCTCGTCATGGAGTACAACTGGGTCGAGGGGAACACGCCATGAGCACGCCAGAGGAAGAGAAACGAGAGCTCGAAGCGGGGGCAACGACCGTCGACTACGACGCGATCGAGGACCTGCTCGGCGACCGCGTGCTGGACCGGGAAACCCACAGCAACGCCGAGGCGTTCGTGATCCGGCCCGACGAGGTGCAGGCGGTCCTCGAACTGCTCAGGCGGGAGGCGGGGTTCGACCACCTCTCCTGTCTCACGGCGCAGGAGTACGAGGACCGCTACGAGTCGATCTACCACCTCCGGAAGTACGACGACCCGACCCAGGAGGTGGGCGTCGTCGTGCCGACGCCGCGCGACGATCCGGTCAGCGAGTCCGCGGAGCCGGTGTTCCGGACCGCCGACTGGCACGAGCGCGAGGCGTACGACCTCGTCGGCATCGAGTACGAGGACCACCCGAACCTCCGCCGCATCCTCCTGCCGGAGACGTGGGTCGGCCACCCCCTGAGCAAGGACTACGACCAGCAGCAGCCGCAGGTCGTCACGCTCGAAGAGCACCGGAACCCGCTGGAGGACGACCACCGGGACGAAGAGTCGGATACGATGATGCTGAACATCGGCCCGCACCACCCGGCGACCCACGGCGTCCTCCACCTGGAGACCGTGCTCGACGGCGAGCAGGTTGTCGACGTCAAACCGGACGTCGGCTACCTCCACCGCTGCGAGGAGCAGATGGCCCAGAACGGCCACTACCGCCACGAGATCATGCCGTACCCGGACCGCTGGGACTACTCCTCGCACTACCCCAACGAGCACGCCTACGCGCGGGCGGTCGAGGACCTGGCGGACCTGGAGGTCCCGGAGTACGCGCAGGTACTCCGGACGATGACCTCCGAGTTCGGCCGCATTCTCGGCCACATGCTCGCCGTCGGGACGTTCTGTCTCGACATCTACGGCGACTTCACGGCCATCTTCATGTACTCGATGATGGAGCGGGACCGCGTGTTCGACATCTGCGAGGACCTCGCCGGCGCGCGGATGATGCCGAACTACTTCCGCGTCGGCGGCGTCGCCTGGGACCTGCCGGAGCCCCGCGAGGAGTGGATCGAGAAGGTCCGGAACTACCTCGACGGCCTGCCGGGGCGCCTGGAGGAGCTGCACGACCTCATCTCCGGCAACGAGATCCTGCAGGAGCGGACGGTCAACGTCGGCATCATCGAACCGGAGGTCGCGAAGCAGTACGGCTGTACGGGGCCGGTCGCCCGCGCGTCGGGGATCGACTACGACATCCGCCGGGACGACCCCTACAGCTACTACCCCGAACTCGACTGGAACGTCGTCACCCGCGACGGCTGCGACAACTACGCCCGGACCATCGCCCGCATGGAGGAGGTCGAGGAGTCCGCGAAGATCATCGAGCAGTGCGTCGACCTGCTCGAGGACTGGCCGGAAGAGGAGCGCACCATCCAGAGCAACGTGCCGCGGACGCTGAAGCCGCCGAAGGGCAAGGAGACGTACAAGACCGTGGAGGCGTCGAAGGGCGAGCTCGGCATCTACATGCGCAGCGACGGCACCGCCAAGCCCGCTCGCTTCAAGATCCGGAGCCCCGACTACCACAACCTCCACGCGCTCCCCGAGATGGCGGAGGGCGAGTACGTCCCCGACCTGGTCGCCGCGCTCGGCAGTCTGGACGTCGTCCTCGGCAGCGTCGACCGTTGAAAAAACGAGGAGATCAGCGTCGAGGGCGCGTCACCACTGCTGGGGCTGCTGACCGCCCATCCCCATCTGACCCCCGCCCATCTGCTCCTGCGGCATGGGTTCCATCGGCTGTCCCATGCCGCCCTGCTGGCTCATCTGTCCGCCACCCATCTGGCCGCCGCCCATCTGCCCCTGCCCGGCCGGCGGCATCTCCTGCGCCTGCTCGAACTGCTCGTGGGCGCGGTGGAGCTGCTGCTGGACCTGCTGGATGAGCTGCGGCTGGCCGAACGACTCCAGGAGGTTGTACGTGCTGTCGAGCGCGCGGCGGATCGTCGCCGCCGTCTCCTGACAGTGCGGGTTCTGGTGGCGCTCGATCTCCTGCAGCGCGTCCTCGGCGACCGACGCGAACAGCATCGCCGCTTCGAGGCCGTAGATCGAGTCGCGAGCGATCAGCCGGTCGTTGAGCTCCGCGAGGTCGCCGACGTCCTGACAGACGCGGATACACGTCGACATGTGTGGCCCCTCGTCGATCATGTTGTCGATGCACCATCTGGTGACGTCCGCGACCTTCTCGAAGTCCTCCAGCGCGGCGTGCAGTTCGCCAGTGAGGTCACCGTCGAAGCTCCGGCCCGTCTGCGGGATGAGCTGGGCGTGCTGGCCCTGCCCGCCCATCTGCTGTTGGCCCATGCCGCCCTGCTGGCCCATCTGCCCTGTCATCTGTCCCTGCTGTGCACCCGTCCGAGGAGGTTGTTGTTGCGACATTGGAATCACTCCCAGACGCTGGGATGGTTTCGGTCGTCCCCCGGGAACTCCCGCGGGAGTCACGCGACGCTACGCGGGAGACGTGGATAAACCGGCGCGGTCGTTTCCATAGTTTTGCGTCGGATAACGGGAAATTTCCCCCGACGGCGGCCTCGAACGGCCGTTGGACGGCCGCTGTGTCGGGGTTTCGTCGCTGTCGCCGACGCCGGTTCGGGCCGACAAAGAGACCGTTACTCGGGTGGCCCGATGCGTCATCCGCCGCTCTCGGTGAGCGCCCGCTCCAGGTCCTCGGTGATCTGCGGCAGTTTGCTCCGGTCGTACAGCGCGGCCGCGGGGTGAAACGTCGGCCGGACGAGGCGGCCACCGCGCTCGAACGTCTCGCCGCGGAGGTCGGTTATCGTCTCATCCGTGTCGAGGATCTCCTGAGTCGCGAACGAGCCGAGCGGGACGACGACGTCCGGGTCGACGCGGTCGAGTTCGGCCTCCATCACGGGCCGCCAGGCGTCTATCTCCTCGACGTACGGGTCGCGGTTCTCCGGCGGGCGGACCTTCACCAGGTTCGTGACGTACAGGTCCTCCCGGGCGATCCCGATGTCCTCCAGGATGCGGTCTAACTGCTGACCCGCCTGCCCGACGAACGGTTCGCCCTGCTTCACCTCGTTCCCGCCGGGGGCTTCCCCGACGAGCATCACGTCCGCGTCGAACTCACCGGCGCCCGGGACGAACCGCTCGCGGTCGAAGTGTTCGTCCGGGACCTCGTCGAGAACGGCCGCGAACTCGTCGTCGAACGCGCTCATGCGTACTGGGCGGGGTCGCTCTCGAAGCGCTGCTTGCAGTCCTCGCTGCAGAACCTGTACGTCTCGCCCTCGTATTCGGTCTGCGCGGGGGCGAACTCCGAGCCCCCGTAGTCGGTCTCGGCCGGGTTCTGCGCCTCGACGTCGCGGTCGCAGACGGGACAGGTCGTCATGCCCGCGGTTCGACGGCCGCGCAGTAGAGTCTTTGCCCCTACGCGGTCGGCGCGTCCTCGGCGTCGACGACCGTGACGGTGTAGCCGTCGGCGCCCTCGGGCACCATCGCGGTCACCGAGACGGTCCGCTGGTCGTTCTCGCCGAGTTCGACGGGCGACCCCGTCACCGACTTGAGCTCGTCGCCGTCGTCGAGAAAGCGGACGACGGGCACGACCTCGCGGGGCGCGGCCTCGTTCAGCACGGTCGCCTCGACCGTCGCCTCCTCGTTCCTGACGTCGGCGGGGACCGCGCCCGGCCTCGCGTCGCCGCTCTGGAACTCCGTGTCGATGACCGCCAGGTGCTCGCTCGACTCGCCCATCGCGTGCCGGTAGATCCGGAGTCGGTTGCGGGCCGCGCCGATCCGGCGGGCGGGGTCGCCGTCCAGTTGCTCCTCCAGACGGAGGAGTTCGTTGTCGATCTCGTCGATCATGGCGTCCTGACCGCCCGGGTCCCGCTCGGGCACCTCCTCCAGTCGCTCGATGACGGCGTCGACGTCGTCGTTCACGTCGGCGTCGCTCTCCCGGCGAGCGGTCCGCAGGTCGTCGCGCACGTCTAGCAGCGGCGGAAGCGATGACATGGACGAACGTTCGACGCCGCGCCGGATGGGTCTAGGGGCGCGATCGCGTTCCGGTCCGGGACGCGCCGACGCAGATACGACTGCGCACGTCGGCGGGACCGCTCCCGACCGGGCGTGTCCGGGCTCTACGAGGAGGGGCCGCCGTCGTCCCGAGCGGCCTCCCGCGTCCGCTCGACGTCGACCGCGAACGCGTCGGGCAGTTGCTCGAACGCTTTGAGCGCGATCACGTCGGGGTCGTTCTTGAACGAGCCGTACGCCTCGCCGACCGGTTCGAGGTCGCGCTCGGCCTCCACGTCGTCGAAGTACGACTCCGCGACATCGGCGAGGTAGACGAACTTGCCGTCGTCGCCCGCGCCGAACGACGCGCCGAGCAGGCGGTTAGCGTACGCGGCCGCGCGGACGTGATCCGGCGCGTCCGAGAGATCCCCCTCGTCGGGGTCGCGCTCTAGCGTGAACTCGGGCAGGCCGTCCCAGTCGATCGGCGCGGTTCCTGACGAAGCCATGGATCGTCCGACGGCGCGAGGCTACGAAACGGTACGGGTCGTCACTCCGACTCGTCGTCTGGGTCGTCGTCCGGATCGTCCTCTGTCTCGACGTCGTCCTCGCGGCGTTCGGTCTGCTCGACCGCGTCCATGTCCTCGTCGCCGCCGCCGTACTGGTTCACGTCCTGTTCCTCGTCCTGATCGCCGGCGTCGCTGTCAGTTTCGTCTGCCATGGATAAGCCTACGGCGTGCAGCGGGATAAACGGCCGTCGCTACTCGTCGCCGGCGTCTTCCCGCGCCCGGGCATCCCGGTACTTGGCGATGTTGTCCGTCGCGGCGTCGACGCGCTCCCGCACGACCTCGTTCTCGATCTCGTCTTCCAGCCCGAGCAGCTTCTGTTCCAGTTCGCGCAATCGGTCGAGGTGCGGCTCGTCCTCGCCCGTCGTCTCACCGTCGACGAGCTCGGCGAGTCCCTCGTCGACCGAGTGCAGTTGTTCGCGAACGGGCGCCGCCGCGTCGTCGGACGCCGCCTGAAGCTCCGTCCGCGCCGCGGAGAGGTCTGACATGCGCGGACCGTACGACGGCGAGCGTAAAGGAAGTGAGGGCGAGCCCGGCGGTGACACCGCCGGGAAAGAGTGTAGAAGCGCCGCCGGCGCAGTGATCAGCGAGGTAACGCCGGCTTAGTCATCTTCGCGCCCGAACGGCGCGTCGACGTCGTCGGACGTGGCGAGACGAGCGACTGCTGTTTCCCGTCGAAACCCGTGCTACGGGGCATAACCCCTCCTTTCCCGGCGGCGACCCGTCCCCGGTCGTGAAACGGGACCGAACAGTCGAACCGGTTTATTCGCCGCCGCAGCGAAGCGGACGACGAGCCATGACCCACCATCAGCACCACCAGCAGGGCGAGAGCGACCGCGAGACGAACGAGTACCGCCCGACCGGTCAGGGTCGAACCGGGAGGCAGGGCGACCGACAGCGCGGACGGGACGAGAGCAGTACCAGCCAGCAGGGACAGCACGGCCAGCGCGATGTCACCGACCGCGGTCGGGAGCAGGGCGACCAGCACCGGCGACAGCAGCGGCGGGGGCAGCAACACCGCGGACAGAGCGATCGCGGCGGACAGCAGGAGACGCAGCGAGACCAGCAGAGCGCCTTCAGTCGTGGCGGCCACCGGAGCGGCGGTCAGGGCGCCGGCGATCGGAGTAGCGGCAGCAACAGGCGGTACGGGCAGGGCCTCGGCGGTAGCCGGCACGGCGGGAAGCGAAGCGGCGAGGACCCGAGCGACCCGTTCCAGGGTGGCCAGCAGCAGCACGGCGATCAGGGCGGCCGCCGGTTTCAGGGCGGCCAGCAGGAGCACGACGAGCACGCCCACGGCCTGCAGCGACAGGACAGCGGGCAGCAGACCGGACACCACAACGACCGGCAGCACGCCGGACAGCAGCGGACCGACCGCCACCAGCAGACCGGCCGCGGACGAGGGACGAGCCAGTACCAAGGTCAGAGCGGCAGCGAGCATCAGCACTCGGGGCAGCACCAGCAGTCCGGGCGTCAGCACGGGCAGCACTCGAGCCATCAGAGCGGCCGGCAGCAGGGCGGCGAACGCGAAGGCCTGAAAGAGCGCGGTCTCAGCCAGGACCACGGCGGAACGACGGGGGAGTACGACGAGGAGACCCAGCAGCGCGGCCGGCGGACCGGCGGTCGCCACTGATCGCCGCCGACCCGTCCGGGCGGACCAACGCGTTCCGGGAGAACGCCCGATATTCAAGTCTTTTCCCCACGTACACGCCGACGCATGGTCGACCAGTATCACGTGACGTTGGTCATTATTAGCGTCGCCATTTTCGGCGCCGTCGTGTTGCCGAAGCTCCTCTCCGACAAGCCGATGTCCTTTCCGCTCCTCTACATCGCCTTCGGGGCGGTGGCGTTCTCGCTCCCTATCGGAATGCCCACCATCGACCCGGTCGGCAGCGCCGAGCTCACGGAACGGCTGACGGAACTGGTCGTCATCATCGCGCTGATGGGCGCGGGGCTGAAACTCGACCGGCCCTTCGACTGGCGCGCCTGGATGTCCGCCTGGAGGCTGCTCGGTATCACGATGGTGATCACTATCTTCGTCACCGCCGTGATAGGGTGGTGGTTCCTGGGGATGCTCCCCGCGCTGGCGATCCTGTTCGGGGCGGTCATCGCGCCGACCGACCCAGTGCTGGCCGCCGACGTACAGGTCGGCGAGCCGCAGGCGGACCAGGACGAGGAGATAGATCCGGAACGCCAGGAGGGCCAGATCCGCTTCGCGCTCACCTCGGAGGCCGGCCTCAACGACGGCCTCGCGTTCCCGTTCACGTACGCCGCCATCCTCGCGGCGGCGGGGCCGGGCGTGCTCGCCGTCGACTGGCTCGGGGAGTGGCTAGCGTTCTACGTCGTCTACAAGATCGTCGTCGGCGTGATCATGGGGTACGTCATCGGGAAGGTCGTCGCGTGGCTGGTGTTCGGCGCGCCGAGCACCACGACGCTGGCCCGCGTGATGGAGGGGTCCGAGGCGCTCGCCGCGACGCTGCTTTCCTACGGACTGACGGAGATCGTCGAGGGGTACGGGTTCATCGCCGTGTTCGTCACGGCGCTGGTGCTCCGCCACTACGAGTGGACCCACGACTACCACGAGACCCTGCACGACTTCGCGGTCGTCGTCGAGCGGCTCCTGATGGCCGCGGTGCTCATCCTGTTCGGCGGCGCGCTGGTGAGCGGGCTCCTGGCACCGCTCTCGATGGCGGGCGCCATCGTCGCCGTCGTCCTCGTCCTCGTCGTTCGGCCGGTCGCCGGGCTGATAGGGATGCTCGGCTCGTCGGCCGATTGGAGCGAGCGCGCCGTCATCTCCTTTTTCGGCATACGGGGGATCGGTTCGTTCTACTACCTGGCGTACGCACTGAACAGCGCGCGCTTCGGCGCTCACGAGGAGATATGGGCGATCGTGGCGGCTATCGTCCTGTTCTCGGCGGTGTTACACGGGGTCCTGGCCAATCCGGTGATGGCCAAAGTCGACGCGGTGCGGGAGACGCGGCGACCGTCCCCCGCCGACTGAGAACGGGCCGTACGTTGCCACCGGTCGGAGCGCCGTCACTTCGGGTTTTTCGGTTTGGAACCCCCCACGCGCGAGAAGAATTCTCGGATCCCGTACGCGAACGTGACCGGGTCGTCGGGACGGAGATAATCGAAGTTCGGGTCCTGGTAGCACGAGGCGAGTACCTCCCGGATAGACTCCCAGAGGGATGGACGAGTCTCGAAGGGAGAGTCGTCCTGAACGATGCTCAAGAGATGACTGAACTCGCCGATCAGGAGATGGCTGCCGACGCCGAGGTCGTACTGAGGGTCGATCTCCGCCTGTCGACCCTGGGACTGGAGCCAGTAGTAGTACGGAAAGTCCGCGTTGGCTCTGACAGTCGCGGGGAGCGACTGCCACATCCGAGGATTGATCTCGGTCAGCATGAGTTCGCCGGTCTCCGCGTGTTCCATGTACTCGATGCAGGCCAGGCCGTGCCACTCGAGGTGGTCGAGGAGCCGCCGGGCGACGTCTTCGAGGTCCTGCCGATAGATCGATTTCCGGTACACGCCTCCCCCGCCGACGTAGGAGTTACCGCGGATCTGCTCGTGCTGAAACGTCGCTAACGGTTCGCCGTGGTCGTAAATACCGGCGAACATGAACTCGTTGGACTTCGGAACGTGCTCTTGAACGATCGGCTCGTGACCCATCTCGTCGACGATTTCGGCCTCGTCGGGCGTCTCGCCCGCTCGAACGTACTGCACGCCCTTCACCTCCTCGACCTCGTTTCGGGGTTGATCGTCGTGATAATCGTTCGTGAGGAGGTTGTACCGGGACTTGACGATCACGTCTTCGTCCCACCGGTCGACGTCGCTGAGGAGTCGCGTATCCGGTGCCGGGACGCCGGCCGCTTCGGCGGCGTCGAAGAGTTCGATCCGGTCGTGGACCGTCCGGAGCTTGTCTAACGGCGGTGCCACGAGTGAGACGTGTTCCGCGAACTCGGCTTCGTACTTCGAGAAGACGTAGATATCGTGCTCGCGAATGGGAACGATCGTCTCGACGTCGGAGCGAGCAGCGACGTCCAACAGGCTCTCCTTGTAAGCGGACAGGTTCTTCTGGGGGGAGGGGAGAGTCACTGTCTCGTCGCAGTAGCGGGACCCGAATTCGGGCACCCTGTCGCGTTCAGAGGCGACGATCGTGTAGATATTCCGCCGAGAGAGCGAACGGATACACGGATAGCTTGCCGGGTCCCACCCAGTCGGGATGAGGACCGACCTGTCTCTGTTTTCGCTGGCGGTCATATTTCTACTGAACTTCACGAAACCATAGGTATACGGCGGTTAAATATATCTCGCGTTTATTACTTGTGTCCTACGAGTTTCCAACCGGGGTCAGGAACGACGGTCCAGAGCGATCCCAGCACCGATTTTGAGGATAGTAAACATTCCACGCGATCGAGATCCGGAGTCGGTAGCCCCCGGGAGGACGGGGACTTATTGCCGTCGCAGCCCTGCACGAGGACGATGGTCGAGTTAAACGAGCACGTCCTCGACGAGTTCGGACACCGCGGAGACTCGCTGATAGCGGAGGAGTTCCTCTCGCTCATCGAGCGCTACCACTCGAGCGACGGGCCCGGCGTCGACCGGTCCGTCGTCAGAGCGTACGCGGAGGCGCTCGACGAGCGGGGGATGAGCCAGCTTGACAGCGACGAGATCGAAGCGGAACTCGACCGGAAGACGGTCGAAAGCGAGACGTGGGCGGGCGACGGCGTGTACGAGGTCGGCGACGACAGGCTGAGCAACTACCCCGCCGCGTGGCACGACCGCCTCGGGGGGTCGACGGATATCGTGGAGTTCGTGGAGACGCTGACGGGCGTCGACCCGCCGATCGGCCAGACCGGAGCGGGCAGTAGCGTCCCCGAAGACGTCCTGATCGACATCGTCGCCGTCGTCGGCGGGCTCGACCGCGAGGAGGCGAAGGTGCGGCTGGAAGAGCTCCGCCGCGACGGCCCGCTCGTCGAGGACGCCGACCAGCACCCGCAGGCGGGCGTGCGACTGGAAGAGTAGCGTCGCCAGTATAGTGTCGCCGTGAGGTAAGGTTTAAACGAGCGAGATGCGTTGTTTCCACTGATGGAAACGGCAGAGACGGTGACCGTCGACTGCAACTGTAAGGTCGGCCGGGTCATCGACCGGTACGACGTTCCGGAGCTACACGAGGAGCTCGCCGACCGCTGGGGCGAGGACAGTCTCCGGGACCTGGAGGAGTACGTCAATCAGAACCTGCTCCGGGCCGCCATGCGCCGTTCGGGGATGGAAGTGCTCGACGGCGAGGTGGAGAACTTCTACGAACTCCTCGTCGGCGACGACACGAGCGAGGGCGTTCGCGTCGAGGCCCGAAAGCGGCTCGAACGGGCCTCCGTCGACGTCGACGCGGTGCGGGACGACTTCGTCTCCCACCAGTCGATCCACACCCACCTCCGGGAGTGTCTCGACACCACGTACGAGGACGAGCGGAGCGACGAGGACCGGATCGAGTCGGCGACGGACACCGTGTTCGCCCTCCAGAACCGGACGGCCGCCGTGACCGACGGGACGCTCTCGCAACTCAGGGACGCCGACGTCATGGCGCTCGGGGAGTTCGACGTGTTCGTCGACGTGAACGTCACCTGCAACGAGTGCGGCCGCCACCACGAGGTCGGCGCCCTCCTCGAACGCGGCGGCTGCGAGTGTCAGCAGTAGCGTTACACACATATACTTGTAAACATATATATTGACGTACTCTACTGCGGAATTATCATTTCAAATTACAGTCTGGACGGGGTCGCACCTGTTCGCTCCGGGGCGGCGAAAATCGCCCGCCAGACGGGCATCGACGCGAGGCGGACGGGGATCGGACAGCGTGCGATGCCGACCGGTCGAACCGGCGATCCAATGGCTGTTTCCGGCGGCGTCTCGGACGAGCCACTATTCACGGGATCGATGAACCGTCTCCGGTTAGGTTCCAGTCTATCTGCGGACTTCTAGAAAAGTAAGATATAGCTTCGAACGGATACGACGTTCGGCCGCGATTACGGACGGATGACGATCTCACCGTCCGCGTAGACGGTGACGTGATAGTCGTCGACGGGGAGTTCGAGTCGGCCAGCGGACCGAGACTCGCCGTCGGTCCGCGGTTCGAAGAGGGTATCGAGCGCGTCGGGATTGACGTGGGCCCCCAGCCGCCGCATCTCCGTCGGATCGGCGTCCGCGATCTCCGCGAGCGCGGTGATCAGCGTCACGCTCAACGATCCCTGATCCGACCAGTCGTGGTGTGCGTAGTACGCGTTCGCTTCTGGATCGTACGTCACTACGTCCGACGATCGGGAGAGCCCTGAACGGGTCATCTCGTCGAGTACCCTCCTCGACTGTCGGCGCCGTTCGGCCGCGACCGGTTCGCGATCAGTGCCATCACTAACTACGGCCGTTGTTCTCAACGAACTAAAGGGTTTGGAACTTGATACGGATCCGAGTTACTGGCTCGCCGGCCGTTCATGCTCGGCGGCGTGGTCGAGAAACCGGTCCACGATCGGGTCGCCGCGGTGGACGACGTAGCGGTCCTGTGGGTCGAAGTCGACGACGCCGGCGTCGTCTAACTTCGGGAGGTGAACCTGGCCGAGCGAGATAGCGACGCGTTCGCGGGCGTCCGACGGCGACTCATCCTCCCGGTCTGCGACCCGGTCGGCGAGTTCCAGCAGTGGGACCGGGTCGTCCGCCTCGCGGAGGCAGTACAGCGCGTTCCGCCGTCGTTCGGTCGCGAGCAGATCGAACGCGGCGTCGAGAGCGCTCGAAACGTCGTCACGGTCGGCCAACACGTTGCGGGGACCTGTGTCGTTCGTCATCGGGAGATGACACGAACGCCAGTCCGCATAAGTATAGCCAGGTTACGAGAGAGTACGAACCATCTACGCGTCGGATCGGGCGGATCGGACCGGGCGACGGGTATCTGCGTGTTAGCGTTTTTGAAGCCGGTTACCGGCAGTAATGACCACCTATGATACTGGCGGTCGGCTGTATCAGACGTTTACTTATCCCGGGCAGGGTGGTAGACCGACCGAGCCACCGGATGAGCAACCAGACCGCCGGGTTCGAGTACGACGCGGTCGATCCGCGGAGTCGGAGAACCTTCGGAGCGGCCTACGCGGCGGCGTTCGCGGGCTGTCTCGTCAGCTCCGCGCTGACGTACGCGTACGTGGGCGGACCGGCGAGGGAACTCAACCCTGTGCTCCGGTCCGTCATCGGCGCAGTGGGCCTGGAGTGGATGATCGTCGTCAGGGTCGCCGTCGCCGTCGGCGGCTACTGGGGATACTACCTGCTGGGTCGACTCTCGGGCCGGGAGCGGACGGCAGTCGCTCTCGGCTGGGTGACCGCGCTGGTGTACGTCGCCGACGGCCTCCACGACCTCCGGGTCGCGCTCGCCGCGGGGCCGGTAGTGCCCGTCGAGATCGCTATCGGCGTCGCGCTGGCGGCGCTCGCGGGGTGGGTCGGCGTCGTCTTCCGACCGCCCGAGGTCATCTAGTGGGGACATTACAATGATCGAACCGATCGTTTTCGATGCCCTAAGCCGGGCAAACGCATGAAACGAACGCATACCGCGGAACGAACGCAGTCCGAGCGGCGCGTCGCCGCCGCTCGCACCCGAGACCGATGACGTGGACGGTCATCGAGGGGGCACGCATCGTGACGCCGACCGGCGTCGAACGGGGAAGCCTCGTCGTCGACGGGGACCGCATCGCCGCTATCGCGCCGCCCGTCCCGCCGTCGAACCCCGACCGCCGGATCGACGCGGACGGGAAGTTCCTGCTTCCGGGCCTCGTCGACCTCCACGGAGACGACGTCGAACAGCACGTCTTCCCGCGGTCTGAGGCGCGCGTCCCGGTGGAGATGGCGCTCGACGCGTGTGACAGGGTCACCCTCGCAGCGGGGATCACGACGAAGTTCCACGCCGTCGCCTTCGAGGAGACGCCGTCGGAGAACCGGTCGCTCCACCTAGCGCGCGAGCTCCGCGACGCGCTCGCTGACTCGGACGAGTTGCTGGCTCGACACCGCTTTCACGCGCGGTGCGAGGTGAGCGACGCGGACTGCGTCGCGGCCGTCCGCGACGCGATCGAGGACGGCGGCGTCTCGCTGGTGTCGCTCATGAACCACGCCCCCGGGACCGGACAGTTCGACGACGCGGAGTCGTTCGAGCGCCGGTACGCGGACGGAAGCGGGAGCGCGGAGTGGGATGCGGAGTCGTTCGCGGAGCGGCGGGACTGCGACGATTCGGTACTCACCGCGCGCGTGAAGCGCCTTGTCGACAGCGCTCGCGACGCTGCGGTTCCGGTGGCCTCGCACGACGACGAGCGTCCGGCGACGGTCGACCGAATGCGGCGCCGCGGTGTGTCGATAAGCGAGTTCCCGGTGACGGAGGCCGCCGCCGAAGCCGCGACCGACCGGGGAATGACGACCGTAATGGGCGCACCGAACCTCGTCCGGGGCGGGAGCCTCTGGGGGAACCTCGGCGTCGAAACGGCGATAGCGGCCGACGCGGTCGACGTGCTCTGCAGCGACTACCACCCGCACTCGCTGCTCCGCGCGCCGTTCGTCGACACAGGCGAACCCCTCCACCGGCGGGTCGCCCGGGTGACGAGCGCCCCGGCCGACGCGGTCGGGCTAGACGACAGGGGCCGGATCGAACCAGGAGCGGTCGCCGACCTCGTGCTCGTGGATCCCGATCCGCGACCCGCGGTCAGCCGCGTACTCGTCGGCGGGGACCCCGTCTATCGATGCGGGAACGGCGAAACTGTCCCTTAACCGCCGTTTCGACATGAAACACCGTCGAACAGTAACGCCGTTTTATTCCTCTCTCGTCCGATGATTCACTCGCTGGTGACGGTACGATCTACGACGGGGGACCGGGGCTCGAAACCGCGGACGCGAACGCGACACCGTCCCGCGTCGGCCGGGGGACCGACGGGGGACGCTTGGCCGGTCGCGATAGGGGGCGCGACCGGCTGTTAGCCGTCACCAGCGAGGATCGTCGTCTCTTCGGAGCGGTTTCCAGCGGCCGTTCGCGGCCGCGAGCCGCCTCGAATTTTGGGTTCGTAGCGTTCCGATACCGGTTCTGTGGGAGGACTTATTGATCGTTATGGACCTGGGAAAGAATCTGAGGTTGACGCTACTGTTTCAAAGTTCAACCTACCCTGATCACAGGGTCATCCTGACACAACTACCATTTTAAGAACATGTATAATTATATATTAGTTAACTTTATACAATCCCGTGTCATCTTATCGGGTGCTACAAACCGAAGTGACGACACGGCGCCCCTAGGGGGGTGGGGAACAGGCTTTCAACCACCGAAAAATTGGACACGCATGTCACGAATTGGGGAACGCAGCAGTCGGGGTGCATGGTTTACGAACGCGGCGGGTTACCGAACGGGAACGCGATCACAATGAGCGTCACTCAGGAATCGGTACCGCCGGAAGGGGAAGAGGAGATCCAAGAGACAGCCGAAGAACAGCAGACGGCCGAGGGGGAGGAACAGACGAAGGAACTCTCGCTCGACGTGATGTTCGAGGTGCTCAAGAACGAACGGCGTCGGTTCGTTCTGAAGTACTTCGACGAGAACGAGGGGCCCGTCGCGCTCGGCGACCTCGCCGAACACGTCGCCGCCCGTGAGAACGACAAACCGGTGCGCGAACTGACCTCCGGGGAGCGCAAGCGCGTGTACGTCGGTCTCTACCAGTGCCATCTGCCGAAGATGGACGACGCCGGCATCGTCGACTTCAACCGGAACCGGGGACGGATCGAGCTCGGTCCGAACGCCGACCTCCTCGACGAGTACCTCGAAACCGAGACCGAGACCGAGCGGCCCTGGCCCCGCTACTATCTGGGTATCGCCGCCGTCGGCAGCGTCCTGTTCACCGCCGGCCAGGTCGGGCTATACCCGTTCGAGTGGGTCACCGGACTCGTCGTCGCGCTCGTCATCGCGGCGTTCGCCGGCTGCGCGCTCGTCCACGACCAGTTCGCGGACGCGTAGAGGGGCTCCTTTTCGTCGCTCTCGGCTTCGAAGTGCACTCCTACGACCGATAAGCCGCTTCTGAAAGCTCCGCAACACATCTATAACAAAGGCCGCAGCGACGCAATCTCGTGTTACCACGTGACAATCCCGACCGTACCGGTCGGATGGATAGCACGAGGACCGATCATGACTGCAAAACGCGCGAGCCGCCCTGCGAGACGCTTCGCGGCGGCTCCGGACGAACGATAACGATGTGTGGAATCACGGCTCACGTCGGAACGGACGAGACCGTCGAAGAACTGCTCGTCGGCCTGGAGAACCTGGAGTACCGGGGATACGACTCGGCCGGCGTCGCGGTGAAAAACGGCTGCGGGATCGAGGTGTGCAAACGCCGCGGCGAGATCTCGCAGCTCAAACAGCAGATCCGGGCCGAGATCACCGGCTCGGGGGTCGGCATCGGCCACACCCGCTGGAGCACCCACGGCCCGCCGACCGACACCAACGCGCACCCCCACACCGACTGCACCGGCGAGGTCGCGGTCGTGCACAACGGCATCATCGAGAACCACGACGACCTGAGAGCCCGACTGGAGAAGCGCGGGCACGCGTTCGAGAGCGACACCGACACCGAGGTCGTCCCTCACCTCGTCGAGGAGTACCGCGAGGACGGCCTCTCCCCCGAGGCGGCCTTCCGCCAGGCGGTCCAGCAACTCGACGGGAGCTACGCGGTCGCGATGATCGACGAGGACGACGACGCGGTGTACGCCACCCGCAGTGGGTCGCCGCTGGTGATGGGCGTTGACGACGGGAAGCGGTTCCTCGCGAGCGACGCGCCCGCGTTCCTCGAGTTCACCGACCGCGTCATCTATCTGGAGGACGGCGACGTCGCCGTGCTCACCGAGGACGGTCACCGGATCACGGACATCGACGGAGCGCCCGTCGAGCGGCCCCCGGAAACCGTCGACTGGGTCGCGGAGGACGCTGAGAAGGGCGGCTACGACCACTACATGCTCAAGGAGATCCACGAGCAACCGACGGCGCTGTCCCAGACGCTCCAGGGCCGGACCAGGTCCGGCCACGACGAGGTGAACCTGGAGGACTTCGGTCCGGGGACGTTCGCCGACGTCTCGGACGTTCAGTTCGTCGCCTGCGGCACGTCATATCACGCCGCGCTGTACGCCACGCGCTTCCTCTCCAGCCGCGGGATACAGGCGCAGGCGTTCCGCGCCGGCGAGTACGCGACCAGCCCCGCGCCGATCCGGGACGAAACGCTCGTCGTGGGCGTGACCCAGAGCGGTGAGACGGCGGATACGCTGGACTCGCTCCGCAACGCGGACGCACGCGGCGCGCGCACACTCGCGTTGACGAACGTCGTCGGAAGCACCGCGGCGCGCGAGGCCGACGACGCCCTGTTCATCCGCGCAGGGCCGGAGATAGGCGTCGCGGCAACGAAGACGTTCTCCTCGCAGATCGCGACGCTCGCGCTGCTCGGGGAGCGGATCGTGCGGGACGTGAGCGGCCTCGCGAGCGACGGGATCGCGGACCTGCTCGGCTCGCTCGAGACGCTGGACCGCGACGTCCAGCGCGTGATCGACGAGAGCCGCGCGGAGCGGATCGCGTCGACGTACCTCGACGAGGAGTCGTACTTCTTCATCGGCCGCGACATCGCGTACCCGGTCGCGCTGGAGGGCGCGCTGAAGTTCAAGGAGATCACCTACGAGCACGCCGAGGGGTTCGCCGCGGGCGAGCTGAAACACGGCCCGCTCGCGCTCGTGACGCCGGAGACGCCCGTGTTCGCGGTGTTCACCGGCCGCCACGACGAGAAGACGCTGAACAACGTCGAGCAGGTGCAGGCCCGCGGCGCGCCGGTGATCGCCGTCGCTGGGGAGTCCCACGAGGAGGTCCACAAGGTCGCCGACGAGGTGCTGACCTACCCCGACGCCGCGCCCGAGGTCGCCGCCGTGCTCGCGAACGTCCAGCTCCAGTTGCTGTCGTACCACGTCGCCGACCGGCTGGAACGGGCGATCGACAAGCCGCGGAACCTCGCAAAGAGCGTGACCGTCAAATGACCGCCGAAAACCGACCGCGCACCGGAGGCCGGAGATGAGCGGGATCGATCCGAGCGAGGTGCAGATCGACTGGCACACGGACGGCTCCGACGAGCAGGTCGCAGTCGGCATCGACGCCGGCGACGTGAAGCTCGCGGTCGCGTTCCCGGTGTCCGCGTCGAAGTCGGAACTGGAGACGGTGCTGTCCGAGCGCGACCGCGAACTCGAACACTACTTCGAGGCGCTGGCCCGGGTCCGCGACCGGAGCGAGTTCCCGCCGCTCGAGCGACGGGAATGACGGGGAAAAGGAAAAGCCTACCTCCGCGGAACTAGCAGTATAACAAATACCTCGTTTCCGCAAAGAAACGTAACGACTGAGAGACAGATGGAACGCCGAAGATACCTACGCCTCCTCGGAGCGGGCGCGATCGGAGCGGTCGCCGGCTGCCAGTCGTCTCCGGACGACGAGAGCGACGGCACCGCGACGCGTGACCCCGACCGGACCACGTCCGCGCCCGCGACGGAACGAGAGGTAGAGGAGGAACGGGTCGAGAACCTCGAAGAGGAGTTCGACACGGTCGTCAACGTGGTCGAGGACCTCGACTGCGACCCGTCCGGGGAGCGCCCCTGCAACGACGCCGTCGTCGAGGCCGCTGGGGACCGGACGCTGTTCCGGTTCCCCGAGGGGACGTACCAGTTCAGCGGCTACACGCCGCTGCGCGAGCTCGACCGAGTCGGCATCGTCGGCGACGGCGACGTGACGTTCCGGCCCCCGCGCGGCTTCAACGACAAACTCCTCGACATCGAGGCGAGCTGGGCCGTCTGTCGCAACTTCGATATCGACATCCGAGAGACGAACACGACGGCCGGCCTCCGCGTGGTGTCGGACGAGGGGTTCCACGTCGAGGACATCGAGTACATCGGACGGGGGATCCACCGCGACGACAGCGTCGTCGACGGGCTCTTCCCGGTCGTTCGGGACCCCGACGGCGTCGGCGTCGTGAAGAACCTCGTCTCGAAGAAAGGGTCCGCGTGGGGACACTACGGCGACGGCCGGGCCGGGATCTACGTGGGGAGCATGAACCGCGGCACGGTCAAGGTCGTCGACTGCCAGTTAGAAGAGTTCGGCGGTCCGGGCATCTACGCGACCGCGACGCCCGGGAACGTACAGGTGATCGGCGGTACCTACCGCAACAACAACGTCGCCTCGATCCGCATCGGCGGCGAAGGGAGCTTCGTCGACGGCGCCTTCGTCGAAGCGAGTCTGGAGAAGTACACCGGACCGCGCACACGCGAGGACCAGGCGTTCCGCCTGCGGGGCGTCGTCATCAACCAGAAGTCCGCGTACGTCGACAAGCCGCCCGGCGCAGAGATCCGCAACACGGAGATCCGGATCCGGGACGTACCGAGTCCGGGCGGCGGGATCGCGGTGTTCGGACCCGGGAAAACGGCGACGGTCCGCGACACCGTCGTCTCGAACGACAACGACGGCGCACCGGCCGTCTACCGCGAGGGACAGCAGGCGTTCGACCACCACCCGGCGTCCGAGGGCGAACGCTGGCTCCACATGGAGAACGTCACCGTGGAGGGCTCGGCCCGGGACGGCACCGCGGTCGTCGTCAGGGACGCGCCGAACTCGATCCTGCGTAACTGCGACATCCAGGCCGATGGCGAGCAGCGCGACGGTGTCAAGTTCGTGACCTCGCCCACTTCGATGATCGACGGGGGGAGCGTGCTGACGACGGGGTTCCCGGTGAGCATCGAGAGCGGCCCGGTCCCCGACGACCACGACATCCTCCTGTACCTCCAGAACGGTCCGGAACTCGAATCGACCGGCGTCGCAGGCTCGGAGGAGAAACTCCTCGTCGACAACGTGATCACGGGGCCGATCGACTTCCGTGTCATCTCCGCGTTCGACACCACGACCGACCAGGTACGTATATCGATCACGGACGTCGGCACGGACGGCGTGTACGGTAGGGTGCTCTCCGAAGAGGAGTGAGCCAGCGTTAACCACCGCTTACCGTGGCAAAACAGCCGTTCTCAATGCGCGTCGGGACGGGAGAGAACCCGGCCTCGGGGCCCCGATTTCTCCCGGTAAGCTTCCCCAATCGAGCGGTAATAGCTCATTTCCCGAACCCGAAACAGCGCATCGGAGGGCGTGTTCCCTCGACTGCGTATAAGATTCTTTTACGGCTGAGTAATTGAATCCTACCGGGGTTGGTAAGTACCCGGTAAGTTAGAACTGTTAATACGGCCACTTTGCGGTGTGGTGTGGGCGGTAACTGGTGAAAATGGTTATTCAAGTAACCCCCAGTTAACCGGCCATGGCAGAGCACCAAAACGACGGGCCTTCCGGGAAGGAAGGAGTTACTGGCACCGATGATGGGAAAGACGGCCTTATCGACCGGCGTTCATACCTCAAACTGAGCGGCGCGGCCGCGGCGAGCACAGTCGTCGCCGGCGTCGGATCCGCGTCGGAGACGGTACACGGTATCGGGTTCGACCGCGTGGTCAACATCGTCGACGACTACGGCGCTGACCCGAACGGGAACGAGCCGATCGACTCGGCGCTCGACAGTGCGATCAGCGACGGGACGCTCGTCCAGTTCCCCGAGGGCCGGTATCAGTTCGGCTCCGTCGATAAGGTCCTCACCGGCATGCAGAGCATCGGGTTCCAGGGCCTCGGCGACGTGAAGTGGGTCCCCCCGACGGGCGCGCCCGGCGACAAGCCGATCTTCAACGTCGGCGGCCGCAGCAACTCTGTTAACCACTTCTTACTGGAGGATATCGACATCGACATCCGGGCCGACAACACCACGGCCGGCTTCAAGCTCCTCGTTCAGGACGGCTTCCACGTGGAGAACGTCGAGTTCATCGGCCGCGGCGACTCCAACGACTATCAGGAGGGCGGCGGACCGAACATCGTCGACTGTTTCATCACGCGCATCGCCAGCAGCAGCGGCGAGGGCGTCCTCAAGAACGTCGTCGCGAAGAAGGGCTCGCACTGGGCCCGGTACGGCGGCGGCCGCGCGCCCATCTGGGCCGGCCCCGGCTTCAAGGGGACGCTCAAGGTCATCGACTGTCACTTCGAGGAGTTCGGCGGGTCCGGCATCTACGCGACCGCCATTCCCGGTAAGATACAGATCGAAGGCGGCGTGTTCCGAAACAACAACGGGCAGGCCATGCGCTTCGGGGGCGACGGCAGCTACGTCGACGGCGCGCTGATCGAGATCGACGCCAGCAAGTACTCCGGCAAGCGCGAGTCCCAGTACGAGGACCGCGCGTTCAAGCACCGCGGCATCGTCATCAACCAGAAGTCCGACTACATCGACAAGGCGCCCGGCGCCGAGATCCGGAACTGTGACATCGTCATCAACAACCACCCGAACCCTGGCCCGGCGATCACCGCCCGCGGCCCGGCGAAGACGGTGAACGTCAAGAACACGCGCATCCAGGTCAACGCGAACGTCCCCGCCGTGCTCCGCGTCGGCCAGAAGGACTTCGGCCACCACCCCGCGTCCGGCACCCCGCGCTGGCTCCGCATGGAGAACGTCAGCATCACGGGCGACGCCGCCGGCGGCAACGCCGTGGTCGCACACGACGCACCCAACTCGGTCATCAAGAACTGCTGCATCCAGCAGACTGGTTCCAGCCGGTCGGGCGTGAAGCTGAACAACGCCGACGGGAGCCGCGTCGAGGACAGCACGATCAACGTCAGCGGCGACGCCGTCGACTTCCAGAGCAGTTCCGTCGAGACCACCAACGTCGAACGGTCGGGCACGTGCCCGGTTCCCTCGGCCGAGGGTGATTCGGGAAACGGGAGTGAGACGGACGACTCGACGAACACCGAGGACTCCACGGACCAGCCCCAGGCCGACTACGAGGTCCGCATCGCCGGCAAGGGCACGGCGACGAACTACGAGTTCACCGCCAGCGACGGGCTTCGCGCCGCCGACAACTCCCTCGAAACGTGGGACACGATCAGCGGCACCTCCGCGTCCGGCTGGGTCACCGACTCGACCAACGAGGACGCCTTCGCCGTCGTCGGCAAAGTGACCGAATTCACCTTCGTCGAGGGCGACGCCGACGTCTACGTCGACGGCCAGCTCGTCGACGACCCCGTCGCCGCTACCGGGTCATCCGACTCCACGGACGGCTCGGGTGGCTCCACCGACGACACCTCCGACTCGACCAACGATACGTCCGACTCGACGGACGACACGTCGCAGGACCAGACGACCCAGCGCGAGCTCCGTATCGTCGGCAAGGGTACGGCAACGAACTACGAGTTCACCGTCAGTGACACGCTCGAAAGCGCCGACGGCACCCTCGAGACGTGGGACGCCATCGACGGCACCACCGCGTCCGGCTGGGTCACCGACTCGACCAACGAGGACGCTTTCGCCTTCGTGGGCGAGATCACCGAATTCGCCTTCGTCGAGGGCGACGCCGACGTCTACGTCGACGGACAGCTCGTCGACGACCCCGTCGTCGCCACCCAGTCCACGGACGGCTCGGGCGACTCCACCGACGACACGTCGAGCCAGCCGACCGAGTACGAGCTCCGCATCGTCGGCAAGGGAACGTCGACGAACTACGAGTTCACCACCAGCGAGGACCTGCAGGTGGCCAACGACTCCCTCGAGACGTGGGACACCATCGACGGCACCACCGCGTCCGGCTGGGTCACCGAGTCCAGTCACGAGGACGCGTTCACCGTCGTCGGCGAGGTCACCGAGTTCGCCTTCGTCGAGGGCGACGCCGACGTCTACGTCGACGGCCAGCTCGTCGACGACCCCGTCGTCGCCACCCAGTCCGACACCTCCGACGGCAGCACCGGCGACACGAGCCTGCCCAACACCATCGTCATCGACAACTCGACGGTGTCCGGGCAGAGCACGTACTCGTTCGGCGTGAGCGGCGACATAGAGAAGGACTCGAGCGCCGGCAGCGTCGAGGACGACGACGTCGTCAGCGGCAGTACCGTCGAAGGACAGGTCGAGGGCGACAAGGACGCCTACCGGTTCTCCGGCGACATCACGACGTTCAACCTCGACGGCTCCGCTGCGGTCTACTTCGAGGAAGACAATGCGTAACGACGTCCCCGCTCGCCGCTCGGCCCTCCGCGCGGAGGTGGTGGCGTAATGTCCTCGGTCTCCCGCACCGAGTGGGCGCAGGTCTCGGACGACCCCGACTTAGAGGAGGACCTCGGCTACGAGATGATCGACCTGGAGATAATCCAGGCGAACAACAAGGCCGAGCAGTACATGTTCCTCCCCCAGGACGAGGAGATGCTGACCGAGGAGGCCTTCATCGTGGCCGAACCGGACTCCGTGGTCGACATCAACTCCCAGATCTAACCCCACACGTACTCGCCCTCTCGACGAACGCCCTCACCTCCACTCCGCTGACGCACCCCCTCTCCACCCCCTCTCGCTGCGCGTCTCTCCCCTCTACACCCCTCCGACTGCCCTCCCGGGCACCCCACTGGCGCACCCTCTCCCACGCTCTCCACTCCGCCCCCGCTGACGCTCACCCCGATGCAGCTACGGTCCCCTCCCCATGGTTCTCGGCGGTCACGTTCCGGTGCGGCCGCGTTTTTTCTCCTCGGATCGCCGCTAAATCGAGTAGGAGCGTTATAACAAAGCGGTCTGCGTGATCGGAGTTTCGTAGACAATGGATAGCGGCGTCGGTGAACACGAGTGCGCTGCGCGGCGACGAAGACCGACCGATCCGGAGCCCGCGACCGTCCGGCGGACGACCGACCGCTCGACCGCGGCGCGAACCGAGAGGGGTGGTGACGGGTCGTGGCCGTGAAAGACAGCGACATCTCGACGTTGCTGTCGAGCGCCAGCCTCGTGTTCGCCGGCGCCGTCCTCGGGTCGGCGTCGAAGCTCATCGAGCGGATCATCGTCGCCCGGACGCTCTCGCCGGAGGCCTACGGCGAGGTGAGCATCGCTCTCACGGTGCTGACGTTCAGCGTCACGATGGCGATGGTGGGGTTCAACCAGGGCGTCCCCCGCTACGTCTCGCGGTTCGACGACGAGAAGGACGTCCGCGGCGTCTGGGTGACGGGGCTGCTCGTTCCGGGACTGGTCAGCCTCCTCGTCGTGGCGGGGCTGGTGCTCAACGCGGAGTGGATCGTCAGCCGGTTCTTCGAGGGGATGGGGTCGGTGGAACTGCTGATCCTGTTCGTCCTCGCGATCCCCTTCACCGTCGGGTCGCTGGTCGGGATCGGAACGATCCGCGGACTCGAGAACACGATCTACAAGACGTACGCGCAGGACCTGTTCCACCCCGGCGTGCGGATCGCCCTGCTCGTCGCCCTGCTCGGCGTCGGGATGGGGATCGACGCCGTCGGCTACGCGTACCTCCTCACCGCTATCGGCTTCTTCGTCTTCACGCACGTCCTGTTGAACCGGCTCATACCGCTGGTCGGCGAATTCGAGACCCACGTGACGGAGATGGTGAAGTTCTCCGCGCCGCTGGTCATCTCGACCGTGCTCGCGCGCCTGTTGACGAAGACGGACACGCTGATGATGGGGTACTTCCGCACGTCGTTCGAGGTCGGGCAGTACAGCGCGGCGTTCCCGCTCGCGAACGGGATGGTGATCATCCTCTCGGCGTTCGGGTTCATCTACCTCCCGCTGGCGTCCCGCCTCGACGCCAACGGCGAGCGCGAGGAGATCGACGCGATCTACAAGCTCACGACGAAGTGGATCTTCGTCATCACCTTCCCGCTTTTCGTCACGCTCCTGCTGTTCCCGGCGGACGTCCTCGGCGCCATCTTCGGGGCGGAGTACCGGCAGGCGGCGCTGCCGCTCGCCATCCTCTCGCTCGGCTTCTTCACCAACGCCGCGGGCGGGCGCAACCGGGAGACGCTGTCGGCGCTCGGCTACACGGGCTTCATCCTGCTCACGAACGCCATCGCGTTCGCGCTCAACTTCGCGCTGAACCTCCTGCTCATCCCGCAGTACGGCGCTGAGGGCGCGGCGGTGGCGTCGGCGGCCTCGTACGTGACCCTGAACCTGACCGTCATCGTCATCCTCGCGGCGAAGTTCGACATCTCGCCGTTCTCCCCGTGGTCCGTCCGGACGTTCGTCGTCCTCCCGGCCGCCGTCCTCCCGGTCGCCGCGCTCCTCTCGCAGTGGGTGTCGCTGAGCGCGCTGACGCTGCTGCCGTTCATGGCCGTCGTCGGGATCGCCTCCGTCTACCTCGCCGCCGTCACCGGCTGTCTCCAGCCGGAGGACGAGATCCCTCTCGACCTCGTCGAAGATCGGCTCGGGATCACGCTCCCGTACCTGCGGCGGTTCATCCCCGACGAGTGACCGACGGCGTGGGGGTTCGCGGTGTCGAACCCGACCACTTACCGACGGCCGGGGAGGTTTAGGCGATTTATATTTATACTCCAGTGGGGCCCATGTCGGTTCGAGTATGACTGGTGTGGCTGGCGGCCGTATCACTGGCGAGAGCCTGGACGAGATGGTCGACTCGATGTGCCACGAGGAGTGGTACGGCAGAGAGCAGTTCGAGGACGGCCGCTACGGTCTCGGATTACTGTATCACGGCGAGAAAGACCCCGGCGGACACACGGTCTGGCGGGACGACGGCAAGGCCGGGGTGATCCACGGTGCCGTATCGAACCTGGACGACCTCGGGATGAGCGAGGGCGATCTCTTCGAAGCGCTGCTCGACCGCCCGGCCTCCGTCCTGCGAGAGGTCGACGGCCCCTTCGTGATCGCCGCCGTCGATCCCGACGCGGACGCGGCAGTCGTGGCGACGGACAAGATCGGAAGCCGGCAGTGTTACTACTCCACCGAGGACGGCTTCCTGTTCGGCTCCGAGGTGAAGTCGGTTCTCACGCAACTGGGCGAGGCGACCGTCGACGAGCAGGGGGTCAGCGACCTGCTGACGATCGGTCACATGTGGGGCGAGAAGACGCTCGTCGAGGAGGTCAGCGCGGTCCCGCCGGGGACGGTGCTCGAGTACCGCGACGGCAACGTCACCAGGGAGCGCTACTGGGAGTTCGACTTCGGCGAGTCGACGAGCGACCAGTACGTCGAGGAGATGGTGCGGAAGTACCGGGCGACCATCGACGACATGTCGAAGACGATGGACGGGACCGTCGGGCTGTGGCTCTCGGGCGGCCTCGACAGCCGGTCGATGGCCTCGGAACTGCGGCGCAACTCCGACTCCCTGGTGACGTTCACGTACGACGCCAACCCGGCCGGCGGCGGCAACCCCGAACTCGCGCGCCGCGTCGCCGGAAACCTCGGCGTCGAGAACGTCGAGATCGAGCTGACGCCGGAGCACTTCCTCGACACCGTCGAGAAGAGCGTCGGCATCGTCGACGGGATGGTCGCGTGGAACATGTTCCTGAACCTCTCCTCCACGTACAACGTGCCGCCCGAGCGCGCCGACCTCCTGCTCGAGGCGTCGGGCCAGGGCGGCCTGCTCGGCTACGACGTGTGGGAGCCGTACCTCCAGCGGAGCGAGTCCCCAGAGGAGGCGCTGTACCAGAGCGACCACCTGACCGACAAGGAGACGGCCCAGCGCCTCCTCGACTTCGACGTCGATCCGCTCGACTCCTACCGGGACGAGGTCGCGAGAAGCACCGAGAGTTCCTTCCGGAACCGGGTGCTCGATAGCTACTACCGCAACTTCTACTCGCGCGGCGACTTCGCGAGCAACCGGATCGCACAGACCCAGTTCGGGACGCGCGTCCCCTTCGCCCACGGCGAGTTCCTCGACCACATCACGGACATGCCGTCGAAGTACCGGACCCGGGCGGTGCCGTTCACGGGCGGCAAGGTGCCGTACGGCACGGCCCCGCTGAAGCTCGAACTCCAGCGCGCGCTGAACCACGGCCTCGAAGACATCCCCTACGAGCGGACGAAGGTCGCCCCGTCGCGGCCGCTGTGGCAACACGCCGCCGGGTTCGTTATCTCGAAGTCCTACGACCGCCTCAAGTCCAAGACGACCTACGGCGGGAAGACGATGATCGGGGAGTGGTACCGCAACCACGACGAGTTCCGCGAGTACCTCGACGGCCTCATCGCCGACGCTGCCGACCGGCCCTTCTTCGACGAGGACGTCCTCCGCGAGCTCCAGTACGACCTCCTGCGCGCCGAGGGGTCGATGAGCCCGCTCGCGTCGGTCACCACCCTGGAGATCTGGCTCCAGGAGCACGTCGACGCCTGACAGCGAGCGAAGCACCGCGAAGCAGGCCCCCGCCGCGGTGCTCGATTCTCACCGGCCGGCGGCGAGTTAGCACGGCTATAACAATACTCCTCAACCGCCTAGTACGGTTCGATGTACTCCCTTGCGCAACTGCGTCGTGGGTTGAAGCGAGGCGCCTCCAATCCGAACCTCTTCCTCAGGGAGGCGAACAGACTCTATCACCGGAAGCTGTACCGGGAGCCGTACAACACGGACGGCGTCGACGTGTTCGCCGAGGACTGGGACAACCTGATCGTGTTGGACGCCTGCCGGTACGACATGTTCGAGGCGACCCACGACCTCGACGGGCACCTCTCGTCGCGGATCTCCCGCGGTGCCCACACCTCCGAGTTCCTCATCGGTAACTTCCACCAGCGCGACCTGCTCGATACGGTGTACGTCACCGCCAGCCCGATCATGCACCGGGGCGAGGGCGAGAAGTACGAGACGAACCTCCACGCCGTCGTGAACGTCTGGGAGCGCGACGGCTGGGACGAGGACCAGAAGACGGTCATGCCCGAGACGATGCTCGAGTACGCCAAAGAGGCCGCAGAGAAGTATCCGAACAAGCGCCTCGTCGTCCACATGATGCAGCCTCACTACCCCTTCATCGACTCCGGGATGGACGCGGACAAGGGGACGGTGCCCGACCCCGACGAGATCGAGAACGACATCTGGGAACAGCTGTTCACCGGCGAGCTCTCCGCCTCACAGGAGGACGTCTGGCGGGCGTACATCGGGAACCTCCAGCGGGCCTACCCCGCCGTCGAGGAGATGATCGAGGAACTGGAGGGCAAGACGGTCGTCACCGGCGACCACGGCAACATGATCGGCGAGCGCGCCTCGCCGTTCCCCATCCGCGAGTGGGGCCACCCGCCGGGGATCTACACCGAAGAGCTGACCAAGGTGCCGTGGCTGGCCGTCGAGGCCGAGACGCGCCGCGACATCGTCGCCGAGGAACCGACCGCGAGCGCCGAGGACGAGACCGAGGACGTGGAGGAAGACGTCGTCGAGGACCGCCTGAAGCACCTCGGCTACGCGGAGATGTGACGCCGCGGAGCGCTCGGTAGTCGGGACCCTTCGCGGAGCGGAGATACCTGTTCTTCGGGCCGGATCAGGCGGTAGTCGTTTCTTCAGACCCTTCGTATCGAGAGAGCTTTCCCGGATCCGTTCGCGCCGGCAGCGAGAGAACCAGCGGGGCGGCCGACCGGTCAGTTATTCGACGAGGTAGCCCAGATCGGAGAGCTGGTCCTTCATCTCGTCGGTGAACTCGCCCTCCGTTCGGCCCGACTCGATCGGCTGGCCGTCCGTTTCGAGCCACTCGGAAAGTTCCGCGTCCATGTCGGCGGCGACGTCCAGATGCTCGTCGGTCGCGTCGCGCTCCTCGTCTGGGAGCGCGTACAGCGCGCTCCCGTCATCCCCCCGGACGTACTTGAACTCGGGCGAGCGGAGCGCGTGGACGTGGCCGGTGCGGTAGGCGGACGCGTCGAAGGCGGGGTTGTTGCCGGCGATCCGTTCGAGGTTGTTCGCCGGGCGCTCCGCGCCGCGCTGGACGATGCTGCGGTCCCGCGTCTCCTCGCGCAGGTCGATCCCCTGGAGGCTGTCGGCGTCCGCGCCGACCGACTCGAGGACCGTCCGCATCACGTCGGCGTGCTGGACCATCTCGCCGTCGTAGTCCTCGACGCCGTCCAGCCCGTGCACGACGAGCGGGACGTGCGTCACGGCGTCGTCGACGACGACCTGGTGTGCGAGCATCCCCTGCTCGCCGAACAGTTCGCCGTGGTCCGCCGTCACGACGAAGACGGTGTCGCCGACGTCGTGCGACCGGACGAAGTCGAACAGGTCGCCGACGAGTTCGTCCGTGTGAGCGATCTCGGCGTCGTAGAGGGCCTTGATCGCGGCCCACTCGGCGTCGTCGAACTCGCAGCCGTCGGCGACGTGTTCGAACAGGTTCTCGTGGTGGTCGAAGGCGATCGCCTGGGCCTCGTCCGCGGACATCGGCAGGTCCTCCGTGAACGCCTCGCGGTACTGCTTCGGCGGCGAGTAGGGCCGGTGCGGGCCGCCGTGGTGGAGGTAGAGGAAGAAGGGGTCGTCCTCGTCGGCGAACTCGTCGACCCACTGCTTCGCCACCTCGTTCATCATGAACCCGAAGTTGTGCTTGCGGGCGTCGAGCGTCAGGCCGCCGCCGTTCGACCGGAGGTTTCGGAGGTAGCGCAACGCAGTGCGCACGTCGACGAGGTCGGGGAGCGTCGACTTGCTGACCCAGGCGAAGCGGTCGAAGCCGCGGTCGAGGGCCGTCGCGGAACTGAGATGGGAGTTGGGGGAGAGACAGGCGGTGCGGTAGCCGGCGTCCCGCAGGAGTTCGGGCACCGTCGGCAGGGCGTCGGGGACGGCCTCGCTCCCCATCCCGACGCCGTGGTGGGAGGGGTAGGTCCCGGTGAGGATCGACGCGCTCGACGTGAGCGTCCAGACGCCGTGCGAGAAGCAGCCGTCGAACGCCGCCCCGTCCGAGCGGTTCGCTATCCGCCGGAGGTTCGGCGTCGTGTCGCGGTCGTGACCCCCCATCGACGTGTGGTCCGCCCGCGTGCTCTCCATCGTAACCCAGACGACGTTTGGCAAGGAACTCATAGTCCGCGTTATCGAAAGCAGATCGGTGCGACGGGGATAGTTATAGCCTATTTACCGTCCGCCATCTGACATGAAAGCGAGGTGAGCGATCAGTTCTCGTCCTCGGAGACGTAGTAGAGTTCCACGTCGCCGTTGGAGCTCACCCTGTCGACGCGGGGCTGGGCTTCGAGCGACTCGAACCCGGCCCGGTCGAACCGGAGGCCGTCGTACGCGACCGTCTCGCGCTGCCTGTCGTACTGGGAGAGCAGCAGGTAGCCCGTGTCTGCTTCGTACTGACTCGGCAGGTCAGACAGCGACTGGTCCTCGACCGACGCCTTCAGGTCCTCACCCCGCTCCGTGCCGTAGATGGCGTCGCTGTACCGGTAGTGGCCGCCGCGGAGCCCGGCGATAGTGAGCGACTCGTTGCGGTCCTCGAACGCCGTCTGGTACCCGGACATCTCCGTCTCGGTCACGTGCTGTGTCGGCTTGTACATGAACGGCGACGGGAACACCGTCACGAGCGCGAGCGGGAGCAGGATGACGAAAAGCACTGCGACGGCCGTCGTCACCGTCCCGTTCCCGCTCCGGTCGAATAGGCCGGCGGTCGCCCTGGCGAGCGCGAACGAGCCCAGGATGGAGCCGACGAGCATGATGAACGCGAGTTCGCGGAAGTACAGCGACGAGACGTCGCCCGCGAAGAAGATCCCGGTCAACACGAACACCGGGACGAGGCCGACGCTCAGGTAGATGACGACCGACGGCACGTCGGACTGGACGTCGTCGTACCGCCCGAAGAACGTCGCCAGCACGATCAGCCCCGCGAGCACGGCGTAAACCGTACTCACGAGGAAGATCCTCGCGAATATCTCCGGCAGGCTCACGCCGATGGCCGTGAGCGACGCGCCCTGGGCGGCCACCGCGGTCCCCGCTGTCGGCGGAGTCCCCTGAACGTACATCGCGAGCGTCCCGCCGATCTGGAGCACCAGATCGCGGACCACCGCCTTCTGCAGCACCCAGGCGAAGAAGATGACGCCGACGATGAAAGTCTGAGCGTAGATCGGTCGGTGGATCTTGATGCGGTTGTGCGACGACCGGACGCGATAGAGGAACTGGACGGCCGAGACGGCAACGAGCAGGACGAGGACGTTCACCATCGCGAGCGGGTGGTAGAGCACGGCCGCCGCCGCCACCAGCGTGATGAGTACGGTCGTCGGGGCGACGAGCGACCCTTCGCCGTCGGCCGACGGCGCGAGCGCGTACTTCAGGACGAGAAAGAGCAACAGGGCAGAAAACAGCGTCGTCTGGCTGAAGGGGTGCGCGTGCGGGTGCGTGCTAAGGTTGTTGATCGGGAGGAGGAGAAACGCCGAGAAGGCCGCGAGCGCCGCCGCCATCGCGCTCGGCGTGACGAGACGCACCGTGAGCGGGACGAACAGGAGCACGACCAGCGAGAGCAGCAGCACCACGACCATGAGCGACTGTCTGAGCGGGAACCCGGAGACGGCGCTCATCGCCACCGAGAAGAGGTGAAGCGCCGGATACAGCAGCATCTCCGGCTCGATCGCCCCGTCGGCGATGTCTTTCACCCACCCGAGGTGCGTGAGCGCGTCGGCCGTGCCGTAGAAGTAGTAGCCCCTGACCAGCGGCAGGCCGAGGATCGCGGTGACCGCTCCGCCGCCGAGCGCGAGGGCGACGCCCCGGAGATATCCGGGCGATCGGAGGAGCGCGACGATCGCTGCGGCGACGAGCGCGACGCCGACGCCCGCCCAGAACGCCGCCGGGGTCGCCGCGTAGATCGACACCTCGTAGCCCGTCGGCGGTTCGTTCCACGCCGCGACCACCGCGCCGGCGAGGGCGAGGTAGCCGACGACGAGCGCTAGTTTCTCGCCTACTCGATTATCGGTAGTGGGTCCCGTATCACGTTGCATCGTTACTGAGAGGATTGGCTGCTCTCCACTGGACTCGGAGGCATCTTTGTTATGGGAGTCGTAACGCCGCGAGCGACGACCGGCGAGCCCGTTCGCGCCGTCGCGACTCAGACCACCGACCGGTACACGTCGCCGAGGCGGTCGCTCGCCGTCGACCAGGCGTACTCCTCGGTGACCGTCTCGTAGTTCGTCTCTCCCATTCCTCTGGCGGCATCGTGGTCCTCGACCAGTTCGGCGAGGGCCGCTTCGAGGCCGTCCACGTCGCCGGGGGAGACGATCCGGCCGTTTTCCTCGTCGACGACCTCGGGGATGCTCCCCACGTCGGTCGTGACGACGGCGTTGCCGCCCGCCATCCCTTCGAGGAGGGCGATCGGGAGCCCCTCGGCGTAGGTGGGGAGGGCGTAGATCGACGCCTCTTCGAGCAGCTCCTGCTTTCGCTCCTCCGAGACGAACCCGAGGTACTCCGCGTCCTCGTACGACTCCGAGAGCGACTCGGCGTGGTCCGACAGGGGACCGCGGCCGGCAATAGACACCCGGAACGAGGGCGAGCCGTTGCGCTTGAGCCGGTCGACGGCGTCGGTCAGCTCGACGATCCCCTTCCGCTCGATGTGGTTGGAGATGAACACCAGATGTGGCTCGTCGTGGTCGAACGACGGCGAGAAGTCGGTCGCGTCGACGGCGTTGGGCAGGACGACGAGCTTCTCCGTGTCGGCGCGGTGCTCGAGCACCTCCCGCCAGTACTCCGAGAGGACGACGATCCGGTCGCTGGCGCCGAAGACGATCCGCTGGAGCGCGGCGACGGCGTAGGAGTCCGTGAGGACGAACTCGTCGAACGAGGACCCGTGGACGTGCAACACGACCGGCCGACGCCAGACGTAGGCGGCGATGAGCACGTACAGCGAGTTCCGGTAGAACGAGAACCGGTGGGAGGTGTGCACGTGGACGACGTCGGGACGGCGGCGGAACGGGAACCCGAGCACGGTGACGAGCGACAACAGCGCCGCGCGGACGTATTCGAGCGTCCCGCCCTCGACTTCCGTGTGGGTGTCGTAGAGGCGCGTGTCTATCTCGTCCAGGTGGCGCTGCTGTTCGGCGATGTACTGGGCGATCCCCCCGCCGCGCCGACTGGCGGGGCCGACGATGAGCACGTCCATAGCTTGCCCGGAGACAGGTCGCCGACCGCCTTATTAAATAAGCCCCTAACCGGGGGACGCTAACCGATTTCGACGCCTAACTCCGGCGTTCCGGAGAGCCGCTGGGCGGTCAGGTACTCCGACATCGCGTAGGCCATCCAGGCCTGACACCAGCGCATGAGCGTGATGCGTTTCGTGTAGAAGCGCTCCTCCCGGTAGTAGAACTGGCCGCCGCCCGCGTACAGGTTGTCGAGCGCCCACTGCAGGATCCGCTCGGCGAACTCCAGATCGCCGGCGTACGAGAACACGAGGATGCCCTGGGCGGCCGCGTGGATGTCCCGCGGGTAGGCGCTCGACTCGTCGAAATGGGGCGCGCCGTCCGGGTCGAAGAGCCCGCGGTAGAACGCGAGCGCGTCGTCTATCGTCTCCTCGTAGCGCGATGTGCCCGTGATCGACTGGTACTGCTGGAAGCACTCGATGACGAAACCGTTGTGGTGGCTGTCCATCGAGAGGTGCGACGCATCGGACGGGTGCCGGTAGTGCCAGCCGCCGACGTCGGTCTGGAGCTGCGCGACGTGGTCGAGGATCTTCGTCGCGCGCTCGCGGTACTCCTCGTCGCCGAAGTAATCGTACAGTTCGATGAAAAGACGCGCCCCGAGGGCACCGGCGTTAATCGTGTAGTACTCCTCGGAGTGGTTCATGTGGTAGTTGATGATCGCCCCGTCGCCGCCGTCGACCTCGCGGTAGTTGAGGTCCTCGACGACGAAGTCGGCGGCGGTGCGGGCCATCTCCGGGTACCGCGAATCGAGGTCGGCGCCGGACAGCAGGGCCTTGACGGCGTAGGAGGTGGAGACGACGTCGGGGTCGTTGGGGTGTCCCCGGCCGTCGAGGTGCTGGAGCTGGTGCTTGTGTCCGCCGCAGAACCCGCTGTAGCCCTCGGACTGGTTGTCGACGAGCCACCGGAGCAGTCGGCGGGCCTCGTCGAGGTAGTCCGTTTCCCCGCCCACGTCGCGTCCGTAGTCGATGTCCGTCTTGAGGCGGTGGAAGTTCAGGTTCGTCATCGCGAACAGCGCCGCCCCCTGATAGTTGCGGCGCTGCTCGACGAGAAAGAGCGGCCGGACGTTCACCGGGGCGCGCTTTATCGTCTCCTGAAAGGCGATGTTTACCCACTTGTTGTCCACCGGGAGCCGCTGCAGTATCTTGCTCGACATCCCGTCCCCGTAGTCCCAGCCGGTGTAGTCGCGTCGGCGCGAGTACGCGAGGGTGTCCCGGAGGACTCTGAGGATCGTGGGCTGGTTCCCCCGCGCGGGCGGGGGGCCGGTACGTCGCTGTTCGTGCGCGCTGTCGGGTTGGTCCAACGTCATGTAAGGTTCATCGGGCGTCTCGTCCGGGAACTCCCGGTTCGAAAACCGCGTCCCCGAGTGGTGGCACCTGCTACCGCCGCTATCCGCTTTGTAATAGACAGCCTATGTTAGCCCGCCGATAGTTTCCGAGAGGAACAGTTAGAAAGAAGCCGGACTGCGCGGGCGTCGGACCGTCTAGATCGCGATCGTAGGGGAGCGGAGCGGCGGGAAACGCCGGCCAGCGCGGAATCAAGGCCCACCTAACAAAGTTGTACTGCCACGGATCTACGGCCAGATGAGGTACCTGTTTTTTACAAACACTCCGGCGCACGTTCACCTCTACAAACACGCCGTGCGCGAGCTCCGACGGCGCGGGCACGACGCTCGGATCCTCGCGCGCGACTACGGGTGCACGATCGACCTCCTGGAGTGGTACGACCTCCCCTACGAGACGTACGGTCGCTGCGAGACGAGCAAGTACTCGCTGCTGCGCAACCTCCCCAACCACTACCGGAACATCCTCTCGTACGCCGTCCGGTTCGATCCGGACCTGGTGTTCGGGATGGGGGCGTACTCCGCCCACGCCGGTGCGCTCACGCGAACGCCGGTCGTCCTCGTCCTCGATTCGGAACCCACGACGATCGACCACAAGATCTCGCGGCCGTTCGCCGACGCGATGCTGACGCCGGCCGCCTTCCAGAAGGATCTGGGCGAACACCACTACGAGTTCCCCGGCTTCAAGGAGTGCGCCTACCTCCACCCCGACGTGTTCGAGTCGGAGGGCGACGTGCGCGAGCGCCTCGGCCTCGGCCCCGACGAGCGCTACGTCCTCCTCCGGTTCAACGCCTTCGGCTCCCACCACGACGTGGGCGAGGGAGGGTTCACTCCCCAGCAGCGCCGAGAGCTGATCGAGGCGCTCTCCGAGGAGGCCACGGTGTTGCTCTCCGACGAGGGCGGGGAGATGGACGTCGACAGCCTGCCGGCCCGGGAGTTCGACCTCCACCCCGCGCTGTTGCACGACGCGCTCGCGGAGGCGGACCTCCTCGTCGCCGACACGCAGACGATGGTCACCGAGGCCGCGCTGCTTGGGACGCCCGCGATCCGGTCGAACTCCTTCGTCGGCGACGGCGACATGGGGAACTTCCTCGAACTCGAGGACCGCGGTCTCGTCCGCAACCTGCGGGCGTTCGACGACGTCCTCGCGACCGCGACGGAACTGCTGGCCGACGAAGACGCCACCGACCGCTGGGAGCGCCGCCGCGAGCAGTTCATGGGTGAGACCGTCAATCTCACTGAAGCGATCGTCGACGTCGCCATGGATCCGTCGTCGATCGACGCGATCCCGTCGCTCTCGCGGCGGCGGATGAAGGACGCCTCGCCGCTGACGACTGGAACCCACACGTAGGACGGCCGACGGTCCGACCGCCCCCACGTCGCACCCTTCTCCGACGCTCCAGACACCTTTTCGAGGCGAGTTGCGCGGCGCTGCTCTCGTGCAGCGCCGCGCGACTCGCCGGTAGCGACGCGACGGGACGAGGCCGCGAGAACGCGGCGATACTGCGATATCGCGCGAGAAGAGCGGGGCGGCGGCCGAGCGAGACGGGAAAAGCGGCGTCAGTTGCTGACGAGCTGGTACGCCCGCTTCGCGATCTCCATGCTCGGGCCGCCGGACTCGACGAGGAAATACGGCCGGAGCTGCGCGCCGAACTTCGCCTTGTACTTGCAGAGCCGCTCCGTGTTCGCGCCGACGAGGTCGTACTGGTGGACCGACTCCAGTTCCGGGTCCTCGACGATGTCGGCGATTATCTCCCAGTGTAGCAGGCTGTTGACGCTGGTCCCCTGATAGTCCGCGCGCGCGCCGCCCTGCCAGAAGTACGCGGCGTCGTTCGAGTAGAGCGTGATAATGCCGCTCAGGAACTCCCCGTCGCCGGAGCGGACGGTGTAGACCCGGCAGCGGTCGTCGAGCGCGTCGACCAGATCGCGTACGAACGGCCAGGTGACACCGAGCGTGTCGTCGTTGTCCTCGTATCGCTCGACCATGCGGTCGAACACTGCCCGGGCCGCGGTCACCCCCTCGATCGAAACCGTCGCGTCCGTCTCCTCGGCGTCGCGGATGTCCCGTCGCAGGCTACTGCTGAACGAACTCCGCACGTCGTCGAGGTCGGCCCCGTCGAGGTCGAGGCGGTAGGTGAACGACGGTTCGACGGAGAGGTCCGCCCACTCGAAGGGGCGCGGGTCGAACTCCGGCGTCGTGATCGTCCGGAACAGCGTCTGGGAGGCCGTCGCGTCCAGTTCGTCGAGGACCCCCTCGGTGAACGTCCGGTTCAGCTTCTCCTGTTTCCGCCGTTTCGGGGAGTTGGGCATCAGGAGCGGCCCCATGTGCGGGATGTTCTTCGACGGCGGCGGGGACGTTATCATGCGGCCGACGCCGCAGTCGCGGACGAACGCCGGAAAGAGCGCGACCGCCTGTTGACCCTTGAAACCGCCGAGGAGAGTTAAATCGGCGGAAGTGTGGACGTCGAGAACGCGGAGCGCTTCGGGCGTGTGAAACACGTCGAATCCATCCGACGGAAGGGCGTCTGCCCACTCGTCTATTGACAGATGTTCGATATTCATCGAGCTCGTTGTACCATGAGATAGGTTATAACTTTGTTATCCTCTCTCTACCCCGCTGGCTGGCTTCCCGGGAGATCTCGAGTCGCCGGTAGAGATCCCCGGGCGGACCGACCCACGCGTCGAGGTCGAGCGCCCGCTCGATCAGGCGGAAGTAGAGACGGCGGTAGCCGGGAAACTCGTCCTCGTTGAAGTATCGAGGGTGCCACAGCACCGTCATCACCGCCTCGTTTCTGGCCGCCTCGATCAGGAGGTCCTCGCAGACCTCGAACGCGCGGTCGAAGTCCTTTCCGGGGTCGGGAAGCGCCTCCTCCATCGCCGTCAGGGGAAAGACGACGAAGTCGTCGTCGAACGGGCGGAGCGGGTCGTACCCGTGCTGAAAGCCGTACTCGACGGACGATCCGAGGCTCGCGTCGTACCGGAGGCCGATATCCGCGTGGTACCGCCAGGTCTCGGGCACGTCGAGGTGGAGGTAGTGCTGCCGCCCGCCGACGACCGGATGACCGAGCAGGTCCTCCAGCACGTTCTTCTCGTAGCCCAGTCGGTCCTTGTCGCCGTAGGAACCGTACGAGCCGTGGAGGCCGATCTCCCAGCCGTCGGCGTCGAGCCGGCGGATGACGTCCGCGATCTTCGGTGATTCGACATCGTACCCGCCGAGGTGCTGGACCCAGCGCGACGGCCGCAGCCACTCCCGGGGGCTCGTCTCCCTGAACAGGTGGGGTTCGTTCAGGAAGTAGAAGGCGGACCGGACGCCCAGCTCCGACTCCAGCGACCGTATCTCGTCGAACTGCCAGTAGGGGTTGTTCCCGGGGAGCGCCGTCTTCAGATGGTACAGCGGCCGCTCCTGAACCGCGTAGTACAGCGACTGGTACGTCTTGAACGGCCTGTCGACGTCGTGGGTCAGACAAAGGGCGAACGAGTCGTCCTCGAACGGGTTGTCGTCAGGCATCGTCCAGCACGTCGCGTATCGTCTCCGCGGCGGTGCCGTCCCCGTAGAGGGGAGGGTTCGATACCGGCTCGAACGAACCGGAAAGCGCCCCGCGGATGGCCGCTTCGTCGGCCCCCACGAGGACGTTCCACCCGGCCTCGACGGTTTCGGTCCACTCCGTCTCGTCGCGGAGCGTGACGCAGGGGGTGTCCAGGTAGAACGCCTCCTTCTGGACGCCGCCGGAGTCGGTGGCCACGCGCTCCGCGCCGTCGATCAGCCGGACGAAGTCCAAGTAACCGACCGGTTCGATGAACCGCAGTTCGTCGGCGTAGCGGTCCCAGAGACCGTGTTCTTGGAGTGCCGCGACCGTCCGCGGATGGGCGGGGAACACGACCGGTTTGGGGGACGCCGCCAGCCCCGACAGGATCGCGTCGAGGCGGTCGGGGTCGTCGGTGTTGCCCGCCCGGTGGACCGTGGCGAGCACGTACTCGCCGTCGCTCAGGTTCAGTTCGTCCGGCATCCCGGAGTGCTCCGCGGCCCGGTCCCGGGCGTGCAGGATGGCGTCCTGCATCACGTCACCGGTGACGTGGACGCCCTCGGTGATCCCCTCCGCCCGGAGGTTCCGGGCGGCGTCCTCGCTCGTGGCGAACAGGAGGTCGGACGAGTGGTCCGTGAGGACGCGGTTGACCTCCTCCGGCATCGACCAGTTGCGGCTCCGGAGGCCGGCCTCGACGTGCGCGAGGGTGACGTCCTCCTTCGCCGCGACGATGGCTCCGGCGAGCGTGGAGTTCGTGTCGCCGTACACGAGGACGACGTCGGGGGACTCCTCCTCGATCAGCGCCTCGATGCCGGTCATCATCTCCGCGGTCTGGGTCGCGTGCGACGCGGAGCCGACCCCGAGGTGGTGGTCCGGTTCGGGGATGGCGAGCTCCTCGAAGAACACGTCCGAGAGCCCCTCGTCGTAGTGCTGTCCGGTGTGGACGAGCACCTCCTCGTGGGTCCCTCGGAGCGCCTCCGAGATGGGGAACGCCTTGATGAACTGCGGTCGAGCGCCGACGATCGTCAGTACCTTGCCCATTGTCAGTTACTCCAGTTTCCGCGTTCGAGTTTGTCGTTGTGCTGCTTGTCGAAGATCATCGCCAGCGTGCAGAGGGTGCCGCCGAACAGCATGAGCAGTACCGACATCGCACCGCCCGTCACTACGGCGTCCAGGACCGTCAACGTGAGGCCCGCGAGGACGAGGCCGGCGAATCCGCCGACGACGCCGAGCGCGTACAGGAGCACGAGCGGGTGGAAGTCGTAAACGAGGTACTTCATCTTCAGCCGCCACAGGAAGTCTCGAAACAGCAGCGCCGAGAGGCGAGGGATGAAATCCGCGTACCGGATGTCGCTCTGCTCGTCGCCGTACACCGCCTCCATGGGGACGTCGGCGATGCGCATGCCGTGGGCGTTGAGCTTGACGAGCATGTCGTTACAAAACCCGTACTCGTCGTACACGGCGTCGAAGTCGAGCCGGTCGAGCGCGCGCAGGGAGACCGCCGTGTACCCGTTCTGGGGGTCGACCATCCGCCAGTAGCCGCTCGCGACCTTCGTGAGGAAGGTCAGCACGGAGTTGCCGAACAGCCGCCACCGGGACATCCCGTCCCAGTGGTCGGGGGAGATCAGGCGATTGCCCTTCGCGTAGTCGGCCTCGTCGTTGACGATGGGTTCGATGATCCGGTCCAGGATGTCGGGGTCCATCTGGCCGTCGCCGTTCATCACGGCCGTCACGTCCAGGCCGTCGTCGACGGCGCGGGCGTAGCCGGTCTTTATCGCCGCGCCGACGCCGCTGTTCTCCTCGTGGCGGATCGTCACGACGCGGGGGTGAAACTCCATGCCGCCGTCGGTCTCGACGTCGGTGTCGAGCGCGACCTCGCCGTCGACCGTCCGACCGGTGTCTCTATCGCCGCCCGCGCCGCCGTCGGGGAACGGCGTCTCGCGGCGGCGCGCGTTGGCCTTGGCGGCGTGGCGCTGGATCTCCGCCCACGTTCCGTCGGTCGAACAGTCGTCGACCACGTACGCGCGGTCGACGAACTCCGGAAGGGTGTCTATCACCTCTCCGACGAACCCCTCCTCGTTGTACGCCGGCACGACGACGCCGACGGTTTTTCCTCTGTACATGGCTATCCACTACCGATCGTGTAGACGTGGTGATGGGTGCGGTCGAGGTCCAGTGCGTCGCGGCCGTCGACGACGACGAGGTCGTCGTCGAACGCGTTCCAGTCGAGGTCGTCGAACTCCTCGTGGGCCGTCACGAGGATGGCGCCGTCCAGGTCGAGGTCGGTCACCGAGTCCAGCGACGCTCCGTACATGTCGAACTCCGAGAAGTCGTCGATCATCGGGTCGACGCCGACGACGGTCGCGCCGAACTGGTTCAGCTTCTCGGCGATGGGGAGCGCGGGCGTCTTCCTGGTCTCCGCGACGCCGGCGCGGTAGGTGACACCGAGGACGAGCACCGCGGAGTCCTCGACGTGCTTGCCGGCGCGCTGGAGCCCCTCGACGAGCTTGCGGACCGCGAAGATCGGCATCTCGTCGTTGACCTCCCGCGCCGTCCGCAGCAGGGGCGCGTCGCTCGCCAGCTCGTTGATGAGGAAGTAGGGGTAGTAGGGGATGCAGTGCCCGCCGACCCCGACCCCCGGGTCGTGGATGTCGCAGAACGGCTGGGTGTTGGCGACCTCGATCGCCTCGTTGACGTCGACGCCCAGCTCGTCCGTGAAGCTGCCCAGCTCGTTCGCGAGCGCGATGTTGACGTCGCGGTAGACGCCCTCGAACACCTTCACGCACTCCGCGGTCGTGGCGTCGCTGACCGGGACGACGTCGTTGACCGTCAGCTCGCCGTAGATCATCTCCGCGACGGCCGTGCTCTCGTCGTCGATACCGCCGACGACCTTGGGGTACGCCCCACGGATGTCCTTCAGCGCGCGGCCGCTGGACGTCCGCTCGGGGCAAAAGGCCAGCCCGAACTGGTCCGCGGCGAGGCCACTCTCCTCGACGAGGAGGGGTTTCACGACGTCCTCGCAGGTGCGCGGCGGCACCGTCGACTCGATGACGACCATGTCGCCCTCGTCGAGACCGGCGGCGATGTCCCGGACCGCCGTCCGGAGGTTCGAGAGGTCGGGGTGCCGGTCGTTGCGGAGCGTCGTGGGAACGATGACCACGTGCACGCTCGCGTCCCCGGCCGTCGTCGGCGGGTCGGCCGACGCGCGGAACGCGCCGGCGTTGACGGCGGCGGAGGTGAGCTCCGGGAGACGGGGTTCGCCCTCGACCGGGCAGTCGCCGTCGTTGATCCGGCCGACCACGTCCTCGTCGATGTCGACGCCGGTCACGTTGCCCGTCACGCCGGCGTACACGACCGCGAGGGGGAGGCCCATCTTCCCGAGGCCGTACACGGCGACCGGCACGTCGCCGTCGACGAACGCGTCGCGGCGCTCGTCGATCGAGCCGTCGACGCCGTACAGCTTCGTCGCCTCGTCCCTGCTCAGCTTCATCAGTGACGCACCTCCGTCGGCGCCGCGCGGCGCCCGTTCGCCTTCCGGTCGATCTTCCGGGCGATCTCGAGCGCGCGGAGCCCGTCCTCGCCGCTGACCTCGGGCTCCTCGTCCGTCGTCGCCGCCTCGACGAACGAGGCGAGTTCCTTCTTGAGGGGCTCGCCGTTGTCGACGGTCGGGCGCTCGATGACGTTCTCGTTCCGGTAGCGGACGTCGCCGTCGTTCTCGACGTACTCCGGGAGCGAGTGGCGGTGAATCTGGACCGTCCGCTCCATGTAGTCGACGTTGACCTGACACTCCCGAGCGGTGATCGAGAGCTGGCGGACCCGCTCCTGGGTGACGCGACTTGCCGTCAGCGTGCCGACGACGTCCTCGAACTGGAGCGACGCCGTCACGTAGGGGTCGTCCTCGGCGCGGAACGCCTCGATCGCTTCCAGTTCGTCGTCGACGAGCGACCGCACGATGTCGATGTCGTGGATCATCAGGTCCTGAACGACGCTGTCGCCGAGATCGCGGTCGAGCGGGGGACCGAGCCGCCGGGCGTCGACCGCGATGATGTCCAGATCCGGGACGATGTCCTGCAGCGTCCGAACCGCGGGGTTGAACCGTTCGACGTGTCCCACCTGTAGGGTCAGGTCGGCGTCGCGAGCGCTCTGGATGAGGTCGCGGCCCGCCTCGGGGTCGTCGACGAACGGCTTCTCGACCAGCACGTGGGTGTCGTGGTCGATGGCATCCTGCGCGACGGCGTAGTGGTACTCTGTCGGCACCGTCACGGACACCGCGTCGACGGCGTTCAGCACGCCCTCGGTCGACAGGACCCGCGCGTCGTAATCGTCCGCGACCTCCTCGGCGCGGTCCGTGTCCGCGTCGGAGATCGCGAACAGTTCGACGTTCGGTAGCTCGCGATACACCCGCGCGTGGTGCCGGCCCATGCTTCCGACACCGATAACTCCTGCTCTGATCTCAGTCATGGTTGTACGTGTGAATGCTGTCAGTCATGCGTCGTAGGTCGTCCTCGTCGAGGTCCTGATGCACCGGGAGCGAGAGGACCTCGTCGGCGGCTCGCTCGGCTTCGGGGGCGCTCGCGGTCGCGTCCGCGTAGGCCGGTTGCTGGTGGATCGGCAGGGGGTAGTAGACGCCGGTGCCGATCCCCCGCTCATCGAGGTGGGCGCGCAACGCGTCCCGGTCCTCGCAGCGGACCGTGTACTGATGATACGCGTGCTCGCGACCCGCCGGTTCCGTCGGAGCCGTCACCGACGGGACCCCCTCGATGGCGTCGGTGAGCGTCGCCGCGTTGGAGCGGCGGGCTTCGACGTTGTCCGGGAGCTTCTCCAGCTGCGCCCGCCCGATGGCGGCCGCGATGCTTGTCATGCGGAAGTTGTGGCCCACCTCCGCGTGCTCGTACGTCTCCGTCCGCCCGTGGTTGATAAAGCGGGCGGCGCGCTCGGCGACGTCCTCCCGGTCGGTCGTGATCATCCCCCCTTCCCCGGTCGTCATGTTCTTCGTCGGGTAGAAGGAAAAACAGGCGGCATCGCCGAGCGAGCCGACGGGCTGCCCGCCGTACTCGGCGCCGTGAGCCTGTGCGGCGTCCTCTACGAGCGCCAGGTCGTGGTCGTCGGCGACTTCCCTGAGGTGGTCCATCGCCGCGGGGAGCCCGTAGAGGTGGACCGCGAGGATCGCGTCGACGTCGCGCTCCCGAGCGACCGCTTCCACCGCGTGGGGGTCGAGGTTGTACGTCTCGGGGTCGACGTCGACGAACACGGGCTCCGCGCCCGCGAACCTGATCGCGTTCGCGCTGGCGATGAAGGAAAACGGCGTCGTGACGACGCGGTCTCCCTCGCCGATCCCCAGCGCCTCGAACGCGGTGTGAAGCGCCGTGGTTCCGTTGGAGGTGGCGACGGCGTGGTCCGTCCCGCAGTACTCGGCGTACTCGGACTCGAACTGCCGGACCAGGGGGCCGTCCGCGACGTGGCCGTCCTCTATTACCTCCGCGACGCGGCGCTGTTCCTCCTCTCCGAGGTCGGGGGACGCGATCGGAATCGAACTCATGCGATCTCGTTCCCTCCTTCGAGGTCGTCCGGGAGCGGACCGAACTCCGCGGGCACTCCCATCGCCAGCGTGTCCGGCGGGACGTCCCGGTCGACGACGGCGCCGGCGGCGACGAACGACCCCTTCCCGACCGTGACGTCGGGGAGGACGGTCGCGTTCGCGCCGATCGAGGCGCCGTCCTCGATGGTCGGCCCCTGCAGCGGAACGTCCTTCCGAACGGGATACGGGTCGTTCGTCAGCACCGCCCGCGGCCCGAGGAAGACGTTGTCGCCGACGGTGGTCTCCGGCGGCACGTACACCCCGGTCTGGATGCTGACGTGGGACCCCACGTCGACCCGGCCGTCGATCACGGTGTCGGTTCCGACGACCACGTCGTCGCCGAACGTCGACTCCTCACGCACGAGGACGCCGTGTCCGGTGACGAACTCGTCGCCCGTCCGGACGTCCGCGTAGACGATCGAGCCCTGCCGGACCGTGGAGTCGTCGCCGAGCACCGTCGGACCGCAGTCGTCGGCGTACTCGTAGGCGACGGTTGCGCCGTCGTCGACGTGCACGCCGTCGCCGGTTACGAGCTCGGCCATGCGGTCACCTCCGTCGGCGCCGGCGGTCCCGGCGGCGGCGATCTCGTTACTCGTCGATCGATGCGTGTCGTTCGTGTATGGCGGGTTCCGCTTCCCCAGCCGTACCCCAGTGCAAGCGGCATGAAAGGCTACTCCCTGCTTATGATGCAGATGCCTTTGTTATTGAGCGCCTTTAGTACGGGTATGAAGGTCCTTCAAGGGGAAAGCGGGTGGACAACGTCACGTCTGCACTGGATCTCGGGATTTCAGCGCGTTGACGCCGTCTGATCGGGTATAACCTAGTTACCGTGACTGTAATCGGTATGTAACAAAGTGGTGATACCGGGATACCACGGTCTAGAAGTCCACGTACGGGTAGGTAGAGATACCGAAGTTGACACACCGCGTCCAATTAATGTCTCAATCCGACACCAGCGCGCTATCGCAGGACGTCGTGTTCGATCTCCTCAGCAGCCCCAGACGCCGGTTCGTGCTGTACTACCTGCGTCAGGAAAACGAGCCAGTAGAACTGCGGGAACTGGCCGACGAAGTCGCTGCCTGGGAGAACGACATGGACGTCGAGGAACTCACAAGCCAACAGCGAAAACGAGTGTACGTCTCGCTGTATCAAACACACGTACCGAAGCTCGACGAAGCGGGGATCATCGAATACGACCAAGACAGCGGTATGGTCTCGTTGGCCGACCGCGCAGACGACCTGGGATCGTATCTCAGCAGCGAAGAGGAGACGCTCCCGTGGCAGATGTACTACCTCGCGGTCGCCGTCGCCGGCGCGATACTGTACTCGCTCGTCGCGTTCGACGTCGCCTTCTTCGCGGCGGTTCCGGAGTTCGTCGCGGGCATCGCGATCATCATCGCGTTCGGCCTCTCGGCGGTCGCTCACTACCTCTACAACCGGTATCACGAACCGGAGATCGACGCCGATCTGGTGAGTACGAACCGATAGCGGCGCTCAAAGGCGACGGCTCCGAAGCGGTGACGGCGGGCAGACTGTTCCTCCGGGCAGCAGACAAGCGCAGAGTACCGACCGCCTAGCACATCGGTTCCCCCGATATACCGTTCATAACAAAGGGAAAATCGCATCATTAAACCGATATGGAGAGTCGGGAAACGACCGGACCATCCACGATCCTCGTCGGGATCGACGCGGCGTGTCGAGGGGTCCTCGACCCGCTGATCGACGACGGGGTCGTGCCGAACCTCGCCGGGCTGCTCGCGGACGGCGCGAGCGGCCCGCTGGAGTCGCAGATCCCGCCGTGGACGGCCAGCGCCTGGCCGTCGATGTACACGGGCACGAACCCGGGGAAACACGGCGTGTTCGATTTCCTCTCGTTCGACGGGTACGACTGGGGGGTAGTCAACGCGACCCACGTCGACGAGCGGCCGCTGTGGAGCCTGCTCGACCGACAGGACCGCACGAGCGTCGTCGTGAACGTCCCGGTGACGCATCCGCCGGAGGAGTTCGACGGCGCGCTCGTCCCCGGGTACGTCGCGCCGGAAGATCCCGACTGTCACCCCGCCGGCGTCCTCGACGACGTGCGGGAGGCGATCGGGGAGTACCGCGTCTACCCGAAGAACGCTGACAGCGCGGAGGGAAAGCGCGAGGCGTTCGCCGACGCCGCGCGGTCCCGCGGCGAGGCGTTCCGCTACCTCGTCGACCGGTTCGACCCGGAGTTCGGCTTCGTCGAGTTCCAGTCGACCGACACCGTGTTCCACGACCTCCCGGGCGACCAGGAGGCCGTCCGGGCGGTGTACGAAGCCGTCGATGAACAGCTCGGCGCGATCCTCGCGGAGTGCGATCCGGACACCGTGGTCGTCGCGAGCGACCACGGCATGGGGCCGTACCGCGGCCACGAGTTCCGCGTGAACGAGTTCCTCCGCGAGAGCGACGACGTGACCGCGGTGAAAGGCGGGGAGGGGATGCCGACCTGGGCCACCGTCCGCGACGGTCAGCTCAAGGAGGGTCAGGCCGAGACCGATCCCGACAGCGGCGCGATGGAGCGCGTCATGGCGGCGCTCGCCGGCGTCGGCCTCACGAGCCAGCGCATCGGGAAAGCGCTGGATGCGGTCGGCCTCGCGGACGCCGTCGCCGCTCGCGTGCCGACGTCGATGGTCAGCGCCGGGACGGAACAGGTCGACTTCCCGTCCTCCCGGGCGTACATGCGCTCCCGCATCGAGTGCGGCGTCCGGATCAACCTCGAAGGGCGGGAGCCGGACGGCGTCGTCCCCGCCGACCGGTACGAGGCCGTCCGCGACGACCTCATCGACCGACTCTCCAGCGTCCGGACGCCCGACGGGGACCCCCTGTTCGACGACGTGGCGCGCCGCGAGAAGTACTTCGAGGGGCCTCACGCCGACGACGCCGTCGACGTGGTGACGGTGCCGTCGAAGTTCGACCACTTCCTCTCCGCGAAGCTCCGCGGGTCGCAGTGGGGCGAGCCGTCGGAGCCCTGGAATCACAAGCGCGACGGCATCGTCGCCCTCGCCGGCGAGGGCGTCGACGAGTCGGCCGCGCTCGGGGACGCCCACCTGTTCGACGTGGCGCCGACGGTGCTCGCCACCATGGGCGTGCCCGCAGACGAGCGGATGGACGGGACGGTCCTCCCGGCGGTGGAGTCGGCCGGAGAGCGCAGCTATCCGGAGTACAGCAGACGATCGACGGCGACGGACGACGAGGCCGTCGAAGACCGCCTCAGCAATCTCGGATACATCGAATAGTTCGGAGTAATCTGACGCATGAGCATCGACATCCGTATTCTCGACGACGAAGACGAGTGGGATCGATACGTCGACCGATCTGACGGCACGAACCTGTTTCACCGGTACGCCGCGCTGGAGGTACAGGCGCAGTACACGAACGCTGAACTGTATCCCCTCGCCGGGTTCAAGGGCCAGGAGGCTGTCGGGCTCTTCCCGGTGTTCGAGATCCGCAAGGGACCGGTGTCAGCCGCGTTCTCGCCACCTCCCGAGATCCGGGTGCCGTATCTCGGTCCCGCCCTCCTGAACGTCGACAAGCTGAAGCGGCGCAAGCGCGACCGCCGCGAGAAGCGCTTCGTCGAGAACTGCCTCGACGTGGTCGACGAGGAGATCGGGCCGAAGTACACGCACTTCAGGACCGACGAGCGCTTCGACGACCTCCGGCCGTTCATCTGGAACGACCACGACGTCACGCCGACGTACACCTACATGGTAGATCTGGACGCGGACGAGGAGACGCTCCAGGCGCGGTTCAGCTCCGACGCGCGGAGCAACATCCGCGACGGCGAGGACGCCGACTACGTCATCGAGGAGGAAGGCTACGAGGCGATTGAGAAGATCCTGGAGCAGGTTCGCGCCCGCTACGAGGCACAGGACGTCTCCTTTCACCTGCCGACCGCCCTCGTCGGCGACCTGTTCGACCGGCTCCCCGACGGCTACGTCCGGCCGTACGCGCTGTACGTCGACGGCGACTTCGTCGGCGGGATCCTCGCGCTCGACGACGGCGAGCGCGTCTACCGCTGGCAGGGCGGCGTCCGGACCGACGCCGACGTCGACATCGCGCCCAACGACCTGCTCGACTGGCGGGTCATGTCGGACGCCAGAGAGCGCGGCCGTTCGCACTACGACCTCGTCGGCGCGGACGACCCGCGGATCAACCGCTACAAGGCGAAGTTCGGCCCGGACGTCGAGGCCTACCACAGCGTCGAGAAGGGGACGCCCGTGATGAACAAGATGGCGCAGCTCTACCGACAGCTGCGGTAGTCCGGCGCGGCGCGCACGCTCCTGCTTCGAGTCGGTGCTCCTTTTTCCGTCGGGACTCCTTTTTCGGCCGGCGCTCGTTGCCTTCCACCGACGCTTTTCGTCCGGACGCTCGCCGGGGGATCGATGTCCGGTCAGCGGCGCTGCACCGACGGTCACGGAGTGCCAGCGGAGTACCTGCTGTGAAGTTCAACGGGAGACGGGGAGAACCGTACCGCGGAGAGCGAGGGTCAGTCGCTCGCTCGGCGCGGTCGAACCGCCGACACCACGTCGGACAGGACGGGCGCCCCGTCGACGATCCACGCGACCAGGGCGGTCAAGAGGAGTGCGAGTTCGAGCCCGAGGTAGAACTGTCCGCGGGGCGTCGCGAGGAACTCGACGAAGGCCGCGAAGAGCGTCCGGAACTCGAAGAGGAACCCCTGCGGTTCGCTGGTCGGGCCGACGACGACCGGCCACAGCAGGATCGAGAACGGAAGCTCCCCTTTCGTCAGTAGCGGGTACAGCACGTCACCAGGGAGATGGCTGACGTGGCCGAACGCGAGCGCCGTCCCCCAGCGGGGGACGCCGGCACGTCGCGCCAGAAGCATCACCGTCGGGACGAAAGCGGCCGCGACGAACACGGAGTGTGCGACGGACGTGCCGCTCGGCAGGACGCCGAAGGTCCACGCCAGCGGCTTGTCGACCAGGTCAGGTAGCTGGGTGCCGAGCGCGAGCAGCAACGCCTCGGCCCCGCCCGGAGGCTCGTCGTAGCGCACTCGGGAGTACACCGAGTACGCGACGTACCCCACCGCGAGGTGCTCCCAAGGCCACATCAGGACTCGGAGACCGAGATCCAGACGTGCGTGGTCCTGTACGCGTCCGCCGAGGTCGGGTCTTCGGGCGGCGTGCCGCGGTAGAGCTGGTACTGGAGCCGCAGGTCGTCCCCGAGCATCTCCGGCGCGACCCCGTGCTGTTCCGTCCAGCGCTCGCCCGGATCGACCGTGTTCTGGAACCGCGTCACTTCCTGCTGCTCCAGCACGGTCGCCCCGCTCTCGTCGGCGTCCACGCGCTGGATGACCACCACGACTGTGTAGGTCGTGCGTTCGCCCTCGTCGTTGGACACCCTGACCGTCATGTCGCGCTCCTCGCCAGCCGTGAACTCCGACGGATACCCTTCCGTCACCAGGTCGCCCGACTCGTTTTCGGTCAGCAGCGTCATCGAGGACGACGACTGGCCGTCGGCGGGGGAGACGATCGCGCCGCCGAGCGCCGCGAACGCGACGAGGACGCTCAGGGCGAGCGCTACGTTCACGAGCGCCACGCCGGCCGAGTCAGCGCCGAAAACGCCCTCGTGGACCTTACCGGTCCAGCGCCGCACCGGAAGCCGGAAGCGCCGGGCGGGCGACAGCCGGAACCGACGTACCGCCGCGACGAGGACGCCGGCCGCGGCGAACAGCGACAGACCGCCGAGCACGGACAGCGCCGTGATCTCGAAGCCGGCCAGCGTGATCGCGAAGACGACCAGCGGAACCACCGCCAGACTCATGCCGAACGCCAGCGCCGCCCGCTCGACGAGGTCGACCCGACGAGCGGTTCCGCCGTTCGTCGCGACCGACCGCTCGCCGACCGATCGAAACCCCTCGTCGCGTCCCGCGCGACCCGGATACAGCGCCGAGACGAGCGCGTACCCGGGGACAAACGCCAACAGCGGCGCGGCGACCGCTGCACGGAGCGCCGTCGGCGCCGACGGGAAAGCGAGCAATAGCAGGTCGGCCAGTAGCAGATAGCCGGCGACGAGCGAGAGATCCACCGGGACGCCTCTCGCCGACAGCAGCAACTGGACCCAGAACGGCCGGTTCGACGTCTCGTGTTTCATTTGAGTCGTTGCCAGTGCGGGATCGGTACGGTTCGTTCGCCCACGACAGTGGGGCAACTGCCACCAGACATAGGACTATCGTTGCCCGAGGATAGACGGCTTCGGGGCATTGTTATTCAGCACCTACGTCTCCTGGCGCGCCGTCGGGACGAACGCTTTGATAGAGTGAAAGAGCCACACGGATGGCGGTGCCGTCGCTTTCGACCGGAGTCGGGAGACCCGGTTCGCGGTCTCTCGGCGCTCGACGTGTGGATCGGCGGAAGTGACGCTGCGAGAGCGATCCCACTGGATCGGATTCGCGTCGGAAGCTGGCACGGGGTCTTCGAGTTCTCTGCTGTCAGCGAACTCCTTGCTGTCAGTGAGCGGCTGTACCGGGCGCCGGAAGGGAACCGCTCACTGGTCCGTCGCGACGCCCTCTCGAAGGGCCCGCGTCGTCGAACAGTCCAGACAGGCGTACACCCGGTTCTCGTTGTTACCGAAGACCTTCGCGAACTGGTAGGTGACGTACGCCCCGCAGTTCCGGCACTGACGGTTCGTTGCCGATCCGCGGCTTCGAGTCGACCGCTCTGGTTGCGACGCCATGACAGACACACCCTCTGTGAGTCGCTTTGTTATACGCCACTTAGCGAAATCGGGGCTGAAACGGCCGTTTTCGGCCGTTTCGCAACGCCGCGTTTCTCAGCGACCGCGAAAGCGAGTGTCGGATACCGTCTGCTTTCCGCGACGAAACTCGGCGAAAGTCGGGCGCGACGATGGGTTCCTCGTGGGATGGTCCCTTCAGTAGTATCCTGAGTCACCTCGAACAGCGTATCTCCAAAGCGACCTCGGCACCAAAGCGTACCTCGTGGTAAACAAATGGTGTCGAGTAACAGTAGTACGATAATCGTATCGTAGTTATGTTTGGGTTAAACTGAAAGAAAGAGGGTAATTCTAGGACGACTATGGACACGAGTTAAGAGCGGCAGGCCCTAGGAAAGCGATATGACTGAGGTGTGGGACGAGATCGGGTTCGTCATCAGCTCGCGGTATCGGGTTGCCGTCCTCGAACGGCTCGCCGAGGGGCCGGCGACCCCGTCACAGATCGCTACCGATTCCGAGCTCTCCATCGCGCACATATCGCGGAGCCTCCGTCGGCTTCGCGACCGCGACCTCGTGGAACTGCTCGTTTCGGAGGACCGGAAGAAGGGACGGGTGTACGGCATCACCGATAGGGGCGACCAGATATGGAACCAGATCCAGGCCGAGAACATGCTCGAGGAGTAGTCCGCGACGGAGGATCAACGCGCTCGTCCGAGCCAGCGGTTTTTTGTACGGTGTCTGTACGGCACCTGGACCGACAGCCGCGTCGCTGGGTCGTCGGGGACGGAACGACGACCCGCACGAGAGTCGACGGAGGGCGTGACCGGTAGGAACGATACCGACGAGAACTGGAGACGCGAGAAGGGCCTGTGGAGGCAGCGGGCGACTGTTACCGGGTAGAGAAACTACGGCCGCTGGTCGTACTACTGCTCACCGCGATGGCGTTTCGACCGATGACCGCCGGTCCAACGACCGGAACCCGTTATCTGGGTCCCCCCGATCCATAGGTAGAGAAACTGATGATTTCTGACTTTCAGGTGGTGTTTCCGCTCAATTCAGTCACGTCGCGCAGACTGATACTACTCCTGTCCGTCGTCCTCATCGCCATCCGGGATGAGCATCTCCGGTTCCCGTTTGTAGGTAGGGGTCTCTGCGAACTGACGGATTCGTTCCCAATCGCTTCGTGACAATCGACCTGTCATTAACACTCGGTTTCGTGGGAGGTAGCATTAAGGGTGTTGGTGGTTTACCCGAGTAGACGGTACAAACTACGCGAAGGAGCCGTTTACCGGCGCGTTTTGTCGTTGCTACGATGCGGGGGAGTGTGCGGATCGGTGTCTCGAACGCGCGGTCAGGACCGAGGAGTCAGTCTTCGACGTCAACGAGGACGCGGCCGTCCGCGAAGACGGTGACCGTACATCCCCACTCGCGGATCGTGAGGTACACGTCGCTACCGTCGCCGGCCGAGTCGAAGAGCGCGTCGAGCGCGTCCGGGTCAATGTGGTCGTAGAGGGACGGAGTCAGGTTGACCGGGTCCGTATCGAGCGCCTCGGCGACTTCCATGATGATGGTGGTACTCAGATCTTCCCTTCGTCCGCCGGCGCGCGCCGCAGTTTCGATTCGATCCGGGGATCTGTCCGATACCGAGGTCGTATCACAGTTAATATTGCTAGTCATAGCAGCCAGGTCGTGTCTGCTTCTCACTGATATCAAGCGTGGTGATAAGCTTTTCTCATGCCCGATGTAACACTACAATGATTTATATTAGTATATTAGACCGGAGCCGATACCACTGCAGTGGTTTTTGATCCAAGCAGTGTATTTTATTATAATTTTACCGTCTGATGTTCACCTGATTGGTGCTCAGTCTCTACGTGGCAGCCGCGTCGATCCAGTATAGACGGGAAACTGTTCAGTGGGGCGAGTAACCTGCAAACACGGTGGACAGCGCATCTAAACCGTTATTAATAGACCCTTAACCGAAGTAATCCGTTATTAACCACAGCCTATACAACCTGAAGAGACACGGATGCAGGTCGAACCAAATTACATACATATATCTGTAAACTAGGGAAGGGAGGCACACACCCGGTTTCCGGTGAAACGCGGGGGATGCCATTCAGGAAGAAGCACACACCGGGTTTCCGGTGAACGATCAGGCAGTAGATCCCGAGACACGCACACCACGTTTCCGGTGAATGCTCGATGAGAAGGGGTTGGGAGGATAGCCGAGTCGGTAGCTGAGAGAACGCGAGCAACAGACCGTGGAAATAGAGCACGGAAGAGACGGGTACGGAAGGAACAGAGCAAATGAACAGGTACAGCTCGGGAAAGTACAGACGGGATGAAATCAGAGCCCCTTTAGACACACACACCACGTTTCCGGTGAAACGAGTGAGAATGCAGGGGTAGGAAGCCAGTCAGAAGGAAAGGAGCGGAAGTGGTCGTTTTGTTTATACACGTATCCTATTGGTAGCGAAATAGCTACTGCTCTGCTCTATACAGTATCTCTCCACAGCATATCGGTAACTATAATACAACAACTGGAGTACAGTCCACTAAGTGAATCGCAAGCCTATGAAGAGCGATAGTATCGCTCGACGACGGGAAGATTCCACCGGAAACAGTGCACGACGAAAGAGAGCGGCTCCGGTAGGTGATTCTGTATTCACCGGGGAGATAATTGGCTCGGAATTCACCGGAAACGTCGTGTGTTCTGCAGTCGGTGTTCGTATTCCCTCGCTCCTCGATGAGCAAGCAACCACACTACGTCATCTCTTTCTATCAGTCTCTTTTTAACTGATCGGGAGTGTTTGCCCTGTCTCCCGCCTCTTTTCGAGATCGCAGTAAGAACGACATCAGGACCCGACATTGGACTCTCTCGCCTGGTTCTAGAGGGGACACCGTGTTTCCGGTGAAGCAATACCCCCGTTTCAACTCCACCCTCCCCCACCCTTCCCCGCGTTTCACCGGAAACGTGGTGTGTGTGTCTCCGGGGGTAAGTATAAAGGCATTTCACCGGAAACGTGGTGTGTAACCGAACCATGTCAGAATCCGCAGACGACCTCTTTACGCGGGAGGACCCGATATTCGCCAACAAGGAACTGCTGGAGATCAACCACCTCCCGGAAGAGGGTCGGATCGTCGGTCGCGACGACGAGATCGCGGATCTGGCGAACGCCGTCAATCCCGCTATCTTCGGCCAGAGCCCGAGCAACGTCCTCATCTACGGGAAGACGGGGACCGGGAAATCCCTCTGTGCCAAGCACATCTCGCAGCGTCTGGTCCGCGTCGCGGGGGAAGAGGGGGTCGACGCGGCCTTCGCCTACGTCGACTGCGCGCAGGACAGCACGGAAACGCAAGCCGTCCAGACTATCGCCAGCACGCTCAACGAACCCGAGGTAACGGACGTTCGGATCCCCGACAAGGGGTTGAGTACGTCGACGTACTACAAGCGACTCTGGAACGTCCTCGACGAGCGGTACGACGTCGTCCTCATCATCCTCGACGAGGTCGACAAACTGGACGACGACGACATCCTCATGCAGCTCTCGCGGGCGGGAGAGGCGGGCAAGCTCGACAACTGTAAGCTCGGAGTCATCGGCATCAGCAACAAGATCAAGTACAAGGACCGGATGGACGAGCGGGTTAAAAGCAGCCTCTGCGAGCGCGAGTTCGTGTTCCCGCCGTACGACGCGACGCAACTGCGCTCCATCATGGAGGCCCGGAGCGACGCGTTCCGCGACGGCGTCCTCGACACGTCCACGATTCCTCGAGCGGCCGCCCTCGCCGCCCGCGAGCACGGCGACGCGCGGAAGGCGATCGACATCCTCCGGTACGCGGGCGAGATCGCGCAGTCGAGCGGGGCCGAGACGGTTCGAGAGGACTTCGTCGTCCAGGCCCGCGAGCGCGCCGAGACCGACCGGTTCCGGGAGCTGATCCGCGGTTCGACGCCTCACTCGCGGTACGTCCTCCAGGCGCTGGCCGTGCTCTCGCTCAACCAGCCCGAAACCGACGGGTTCCGAACCACGATGATCTACGACGTGTACGAGGAGGTCTGCCGGCAGGAAGGGTCCGAACCGCTCTCGCTCCGGCGCGTTCGCGACCTCTTGAAGGAGCACGCGTTCCTCGACATCCTCGAACAGTCCCGCCGCTCTGGCGGCAGCGCAGAGGGCAGTTACACGGAGCACCAACTCCTCGAGGACCCCGACGTCGTGAAGAAGGTCCTCGTCGAAACCGACGACGACGAGGACTGAACGGACGACGAAGGATGGCGAGTTAGTTCGGAATACCTGTCTGAGTTCGCTCGGCACGCCTGCCGAACGTGTCCGGGACAGATCTGGTCGAACGTAGCTGGGGCAGACATGGGCGAACATGTTCGGAACTACACCGAGGGCGTCCGCGGCCGTACTGCCGGTATGCCCGGATTCTCGACGCCGTTCTCCGGCGACGACGAAGAGACGTTCGATGAGTACGACGCGTTCGGCCCAGAACACGTCCCGGAGCCGGGGGCGTTCCTCGACGGGCACGACGTGCTCGACGGCGAGGACCATCTCGCGTTCCACGACCTCACGCGGGAACTGTTCGAGGAACGCGGCGTGTACGACATGACGTTCGGGTACAACCTCGCGCGTCTGAACCTCGACCGCCGCCACCCGGACGCGGGCTACCGCTACGCCATAGAGGACTCCGCAAGCATCGGCGGGGAGTCGCTGGTCGCCGACGACAGGACGGTGCTCCGCGCGGAGTTCACGCCGACGACGGAGTTCTGCCCCCAGAGCGACACGCTCGCTCGCGGCTCGTACCGGGCGTGGAACGGGCTCTCGGAGCGTCACGACTACGACCTGGTCCGCGTTCGCGTCGACGGGATGCACCACAAGAGCGAGTCCATCAACGAGGACATGCGCGACCTCGAACGGTCGTACCTCGACGACGGATCCGTCGCAGACGCCTCGGTCTCTCCCGACGCGGCGGCTTCGACGGGCGGCGAACCGTCGTCGCGCGACGGTAACGAGTCGGGTCGGGGCCCCACGTCGCCGTTCTGACGCGGGAACTGGTCTTCACTCCGTCATTCTGACGCAGGGGACTCGTCACTGCGACGTCTCACGCCGGGTTCTATCTCGTCGCGCCAGTCCCTCACGCTAGATCGCCTTCGTCTCGAAAAAGGAGACCGACGGCTGGGGAACCGCGCTTCAGGTCGTCGGTGGCCGCGGCTCCCGCGACCGCGGAAGCCGCTCACCGGTCAGTTCCGTCGAGGGGTCTCTCAGTTCGGGTCCGGGTCGAATACCTCGGGGTTCTCCTCGCCCTCGGCGCGGACGACGCTCATGCAGCCGCGGCGCGCGACGCGGCTCAGCGCGTGGTCGACCAGCTTGTAGTCGCCGGGGACGTCGAAGCCCATCGTCGCGACCGTCGTGCTCCCGGGGGCGACCGGCTTGGTCTGGATGTGGGTCTGCGGCTCGGTGCTCAGTGACCCCTCGGGGTAGAGCTCCTCCCAGACGTTGCCGATGGGGTGGTAGCTGCTGGTGAGGTTCGGGCCGCCGGTGACGAAGTACGTCCGGACGGTGTCGCCCGTCTCGACGGTCGCCGCCGGGCCGTACCTGTTGGGGGTCGTGGCGTATGCCTCGCCGTTCATCACCACGTAGGTGGGGTCCTCGGCGGCCATCGCCTGCATGTCGAACCCGTGGTGGCCCTCCTCGCCGGCGTCCTTGTCGGTGTAGATCTCGTGCTGGCCGAGGTACACTTCCTCGTCGACCTCCGGCATGCCGTCCTCGGGCTCGACGAGGATGATGCCGAACATGCCCGCGCTGATGTGCATGTCCAGGTTCGCCACGGCGCAGTGGTAGATGTACGCGCCGGGGTAGGTCGCCTTGAAGCGGAGGTGCTCCGTCTCGCCCGGCGCCGTCATCGTCGCCTCCGCGCCGCCGCCGGGGCCGGCCACGGCGTGGAAGTCGACGTTGTGGGGCATCGAGTTCTCTTCGGGATTGCGGAACGTCACGTTGACCGTGTCGCCCCGACGGACCCGGATGAACGGTCCCGGGACCTGCCCGTTGTAGGTCATGTAGTCGAAGGTGACGCCGTCCTCGACCTCGGCGGTCACCTCTCGGGGGACGAGTTCGACGTCGACCTCGGCGGGTTCGTCACGCTCGATGGGTCCCGGGATGTCGGTGGGATCCGCGGCGACCCGGTCGACGGTGGGCGTGTTCGCCCGTTCCATCTGCTCGCGCTGTTCCGTGCGTTCCTCCTCCGTGGGAGTGTTCGCACAACCGGCGACGGCCGTCGCGCCGCCGACTCCGGCCGCCTGTAGCACGCGTCGCCGCGAGGTTTCGAACATTGTCTTGTTCCTCCTTACATGAGGACGTTGGACCCTCTACACTATCAAACAGTTTCATAATTCCCACACGTCGGGAACGTCGGCGAACACGTTCGCATCGAGAAAGCCGTTCAGACGGGTTCAACCCTTGATCGGTACGCCGCGAGGTGGTCGCGGGCAGCCGACAGGTGGCGGGTTCGCGGTTCCGGCGCGTCTCGAATGGCTTCCGCGAGGGCGAACTCCACCCGGGCGAGCCGGCCCTGATCCGGTCGCCGCTCCTTCTCTTCGGCGAGGAACCAGCACTCGGCCGCGATGTCGTCGAGTCGCCGTTCGATCCCGGTGTCCGGCGGCGTCTCTATCGCGCGGAGTACCGCCCGGTTCGCGGCGCGCAACTGCTCGCGCGACATTCGTGGCGTGATAGTGCGGTATCCGACAAGTCGATATGCCCGAACCGGTTCGGGTCAACCGGTACCGTCGTCCCTCACGCACGCGTACGCATGTCGCAGTCAGAGGGCTCCGCGGAGGCAACGTCGCAGTCGGGCGGCTCTGGACAGAAGTCCACGACCTCGAAGGGGTCCCGCCGGGCGTCGACCGCGTCCCGCGGGTCCCGCAGGTTCGTCGCCGCCGGGGTCTGCTTTCTTGTCGCGTGGCAGGTCGCGGCGCTCGTCGGCGTCCCGCGGCGGACGACCGTCGCACTCGGCGCGTTCGGGTTCGTGCTCCACGTCGTCTTCGGCAAGGCGTACGCGCTCGTCCCGACGTACTTCGACCGCTCGCTCGCCGTCGAGCGGGCGCCCGCGGTCCACCTCCCGCTCTCCGTCGCCGGCGTCACCGGCCTCGCGCTCGGCCCGCTCTCGGGCGTTCCGCGGGCCGCCGCGACGGTCGGGACTCTCGCCTGGTGTGCCGGCGCGGCCGTCTTCGTCGGCGTTCTCGCGCTCTCTCTCCGGGGCAACCTCACCGGCGGCGAGACGGGGACGGGGTCGGCGAACGCGCACCGTCGCCGCGTCGACAGGGCGGCGAACGCCGCCGCGCCGTTCGCGGTCGGATACGTCGGGCTTGGGAGCGTCGCCCTCCTCCCCTCGCTCCGCGTCGGTTCCGCGCTCCCGTTCACCGTCACATCCGCCGCGGCGTCGCACCTCCTGGTCGCCGGCGGTGCGGCGGTGCTGCTGTTCGCCGTGGGGTTCCGCCTGCTTCCGCGACTCCTCGGCGCGTCGCCGCCCGCGGCGCTCGTCGCCGTCGTCCTCCCGGCGGGCGCGGTCGGCCCGGCGCTGCTTGCCTCGGGACTGACCGGCGTCCTGCCGACGGTCGCGGGCGTCCCGACGCTCCGCGTCGGCGCGGCGCTGGTCGCGGCGGCGGTCGTCGGTTTCGGCGCCGCCGTCGTCGCTCTCGTCGCCCGCGCCGACCGCCGGCGACCCGGCGTCGGTGCGCTCGTCGCCGGGGCCTGCTGCGGCGTCCTCGGCGTCGGATTCGGGATCGGGTTCGTCTTCGGCGTGCTGACCCCGGCGCTCGCTCCGGCCCACCTGCGCCTGAACGTCCTCGGCTTCCTCGGACTGACGATCGTCGGCGTCACCTACCACTTCTACCCGCCGGCGATCGGGAGCCTGCCGGGCGTCGGCGTTCGCCTGGCGCGCGCGGCGGCCGCGGCGCTGACCGTCGGTCTCCTAGTCGAGGTCGTCGGCCTGTGGGTCGCCTCGCCGCCGACCGTCGCCGCCGCACGACTCGTCGGCGTCGCCGGCGCGCTGACGTACGCCTGGGTTATCCTGGGGCTGTTCTACGAGCGGCGATAAGGAGGCCTGAACGAGCCTGCTTCGGACGGCGAGGTCTACTTCCCAGTTGACCGACTACTCCTCGGTCGGCGCGAACACGACCAGCGCCGTCGCGTCGTCGACGGCCTTCGGCGAGATCTCGCGTTCGCCGCTGAACTGCACGGCGTCGCCGGGGTTCACGGCGTGGCTCTCGTCGTCCAACCGGAGCTCGATCGTCCCCTCGATCCCGTACAGCACGATGTCGTACCCGGGGTGCTGGTGGCGCGGCACTTCCTCGCCGGCGTCCAGTCGCAGGCGGACCGTCCGCGGGCGGTGCTCCTCGAACACTTCGGCGTGCGGGGCTTCCTCAAGCTCGTCGACCGCGGTCAGTTCGGCCATCGTTCGGCGCTACGTCCGCGCGTTCGGTACCCCTTTACCCGAATATGTTTGGCTATCGCGTCCCGCCCGCCGGGGAGTCGTCGTCCCCGCCGCTCGGACGGCCGTCGTCCGGGGCCGCGTCGCCGGTCCCGCCCCCCGCCCCGACGAGAACGGCGGGGATCGACTGCGGCCCGTGACGCCGCAGCACGAACAGGAGGTTGGCCGCGAACGCGAGGACGCCGGCGAGGACGAGCCCCCCGGCAGCGGTGGCGAGAAGCGACGGACCGTCCGTCGCGACGGCGGTCGTCCCGCCGCCCGCCGCGCCGAGCAGGTCGATCGCCGCGAGCGCGCCGACGCCGCCGACGAGGGCGACGAAGTCGGCCGCCGCGACCCGGTCGTCGTAGAGGTCGTCGATCATCGGCACCTGCTCGAAGCCGAGCAAGTCGCTGTACCGGTGGACCCACACGATGAACGGGACGACGTGGTACAGGGTGCCGAGCACGACGAACCCGACGGCGGCGAGCAGGAGGGTCCGTGCCCCGGGCGCGCCGAACGTCGCCTCGGGGGCCAGCGGGTCGGCGACCCACGACGGGGCCGTCAGGAGCGCCCAGACCGTCATCGCTCCGGCCGCGACGGCGTACCGCGAGAGCATCGGCGTCCGCGGGACGCTCGACTCGGCGAGTTTCCGCGCGAGAATCGCGGCGACGCAGAGGACGCTCCCGACGACGAGGACGCCCCCGACGCGGGCGAGCAGGAGGTTCTCGACCAGCCGCCCGCCGGCGAGCGCGACGACGCCGGCGGGATAGCCGACCTCCTCGGCGGCCTGCAGGTACCGGTCGACCCCGTGCAGTTCGGTCTGCGTGAACATCGTCGCCAGCTGGTACAGGGCCCCGAACACCGTCGTCAGCACGGCGCCGAAGACGGCGAGCGTCGCGTGCGTCCGCACGACGTTCGGGCGCACGACCGGCAGGTCGGCGAACACGGGGCGCGTGAACCCCACCGCCAGCGTCAGGCCGAACGCGGTCAGCGCGAGGAAGTACGCGAGCGCCAGCGCGAAGTGGCGCTCGGTCACGTCGAGCGGTCGCGCCGTCGCCAGCGTCCGGCCGACGTTGTAGACGAACGTCCAGAAGCCGGCGAGCATCGCCCCGCCCGCGAACGGGAGCAGGTCGAGCCGCTCGGTCAGGAGCGCGCCGGCGAACCCCGCCAGCCCGGCCGCGATGAGCCACAGCTGGACCCCGGCGAGCCGCTGCGAGTGGAGTTCGGTGCCGGACCACACCGGGACGAACTGCGTCATCGCGCCCATGATCGTGATACAGACCCAGCCGGCGAGCAGGAGGTGCAGGTGCGCGAGGTCCGTAACCGGCCCGTCGGCGACCGCGCCCGCCGCGACGGCGGCGACGAGAAAGCCCAGGGCGACGACGAAGTGCCGGAGCGGGACCGCCATCGGCGGCTGCGCGTCGGTCTCGATGTCTCCGGGAACGGCGCTCATAGGCGATCGATCGGGTCCGCGCTCCGTCGCCGTACCCCCGAACATATTCGCGGCGAAAACCAGACCCCTTCGGAACGAACCGGGCGGTATGGCCGAGACCAGACAGGCGTCAGCGGCGTCGGAGACGGGGGAAACGACGGTCACGGTGAAGTGCACCGGACACGTCCGGATGGAGGTCGGCGAGCCCGAGTTCGAGTACTCGTTCGAGGGTGACACACTCCGTGACTTCCTCGACGCGTTCTTCGAGGAGCACGACGTCGAGGAGATGCTCGTCGCCGAGACGGAGGCCGACGCGTCGACCGACGGGTGGGCGCCGTCGCCGGACGAGTTGCCCGGCACCTGGAAGAAAAACCCCGAGGGCGAGCAGACCCGGACCTACGCCCGCGTCGTCGTCAACGGGACGTTCAACGAGCACCTCGACGGGTTCGACACCGAACTCGACGACGGGGACCGCGTGGCGCTGATGTACCCGTTCATCTTCTGCTGTTGAGCGCCGGGGATCCCGAAGGGACCCCAACTGCGGCGGATCAGGCCGTCTCCGGCCGCGACACCGCCATCACCCACTCGTCGGGTCCCCGTCGTCGCACGTCGCACCGGTCGAAAGCCTCGTCGAGCGGACCGCCGTAGCCGACCGCCTCGGCGAGCATCGACGCGAGCGGCGACGGGTCGTGGTCGTTGACGAGGTAGAACGTCTCGCCCGGCTCCAGTGCGCGGAACTCCTCGACCGCCTGCTCGTGGCGGATGTTCGGCGGGAGCCCCCGGATGTCGAGAGCGTGGTCCGGCACGTCGAGCGTCTCCTGCTCGTCGAGCCGTTCGAGCACGTCGTCGGCCAGCGACGCCACGGCGTCGGGAACGTCGCCGTCCGTCTCTCGCACCGCCTCGTCGAACGGGAGCTCGCACAGCACCGGCTGGTCGAGTTCCCCCTCGACGTCGGCGTCCGGGAAGAGGTCGTGCTCGCGGCCGCAGTCGCAGGTGAACCCGGCCATGTTGACGACGGTACCGAGGACGGGGACGCCGTTCTCCTCGAACAGCGCGGCGCTCCGGGCGGTGTCGCCGACGCTCGTCGGGTACGGCGTGGTGACCAGCACCGCGCCGTCGACGGGGAGCGACTGCAGCGCGGTCAGCACGACGTCGCCGGTGCCCGGCGGAAGGTCGACCACCAGCGCGTCGAGGTCGCCCCACGCCGTGTCCTCGAACAGTTCGCTCACGGCCTCGTGGGCCATCGCGCCGCGCCACGCGATCGGCGCGTCGTTCGCGATCAGTCCGACGCTCATCGCGGCGAGGCCGTCGCGTTCGAGCGGCTCGGCGTCGCCCTCGGCGTTCGCCGACACCGGCCCGTCCAGGTCGAGGAGTTCCGGCACGTTCGGGCCGTAGATGTCGGCGTCGAAGAGCCCGACGTCGCGCCGCGGGTCCGCCGACAGCGCCCGGGCGAGCTGCGTCGAGACGGTCGTCTTCCCGACGCCGCCCTTCGCGCTCGCGACGGCGATGACCGTGTCCACGCCGTCCGGGCGGTCGAGGCGGTCCTCCGACGCCTCGTCCGGCGTCTCGCCCTCGACGGTCGCGCGCTCGACGCCCGCCGTCGCGAGCGCCTCCCGACGGAGCGCCTCGGTCACTTCCTCGCCGGTCGGCTCGTCGAACCCGGCGAGGTCGACGGTGATCGTCACCGCGCCGTCGCGCGCGGACACGTCGGTCACCAGCCCGGACTCGACGGCGTTCGTGCCCAGATCCGGGTCTTCGACGGCGGTGAGCGCGTCGCGGACGCGGTCGCCGAGGTCGTCGTCGACTGCGACGTTGCCCGTCATGCTACCACGCCTCGAACTTTTCGACGTCCTCGTCCGACTCGCGCTCGGTCATGAGCGTCCCGCCGTAGGGACGGAAGTCGAGGTCGTAGGCGTTGGCGACGGCGTCCAGCGCGTCCTCGCGCGCGGCGATCCGGTCGGTGTCGAAGCCGAACGACTCGACGGCGTCGATCAGGTCGTCGTCGCTCACGTAGCCGTCGGCGTACGCCGACGCGATGCCGTCCCGGAGGATGTCGGCGTTGCGCCGCAGGCGCTTGGCCTCGTCGAACCGCTCGCGCATCCCGTCGGTGGGGCTGCCGCGGTCGAGCGGGATGTCGTCGAGCATCGTCGTCGCCTCGTCGTCGAACCGGTCGGCCATCCGGAGCAGTTCGTCGACCTGCTCCTTCGGAGCGAGTGCTTCCCAGGCGTCGCGGGCCTCGTCCGCGACGACCGCGTCGACCGCCTCCGCCCAGTCGGTCGATCGTTCGACGTCCTCGAACGCCTCCGCGACGAACGCGGCGACGTGCTCGTCGGGGACGGTGAGGCCGAGCGACTCGTCGAGGCCGCTCCCGCCGGCAGGGGACTCGCCACCCTCGCCGTCGCCGGTTCCGCGCCGGTCGCCGCCCGTCACGCGGCCGTCGTTCGTCCCGCTCGCGCCGCCCGCGTCGGGGCCGCCGTGCCCGCCGCAGTCGTGGTTCTCGCCCGCTGCCTCGCCTGTGGTGTCGAGTTCGTAGCTGTCGGTCATCGTCGATCACGCTGTCCTTGCGTCAGGCCATCGGTCGCGCCGGCGGGGCCGCCGCCTGGTCCCTGCTGGCCCCGCTTCTGTCGCTCCCGCCTGGACCCCGGTCCGCCGCCGGGCGCGGCGTCGTCGTCCAGGCCGGCGTCGATCTGCTCCGGGTCGACGCCGCGGGCGGTGGCGAGCGCCCGCTTCGCCGACCGCCGCACGTCGTCGCTCCGGTCGTTCAGCCCGTGGCGCTCCAGCGCCTCCTCGGCGCGGTCCGTGCCGAGGTCGCCGAGGCTGGCCGCCGCCTTCGCCCGCACGAACGCCTCGGGTTCGCGGGCCAGCACGGCGGCGAGGATCCGCACGGCCTCCTCCCGGTCCTCGGCGTACTCCCGCAGGTAGTCCGCCGCGTACTCCCGGACACCCTGGTGCGGGTCCGACTTGATCCGCTCGACGAGCAGGTCCTGCGACGCCGCGCCCGTCTTCGACAGCGCGATGACGGCGTTCCGGCGCACCCACCCACTGTCGTCGTCGAGCGCGTCCCGAAGCGTCGACTCGTCGCCGGGCGCGGCCCGCGACTGCGCGACGACGGCCTCGGCGCGCACCCACTCGTCGGCGTCTTCCAGCGCCGACCGGATCGCCGCCCCGGCGCGGTCGGTCGCTCCGTCGGCCGCACCGACGGCGTGGCCGAGCGCCTCGACCGCGAACTGCCTGACGTCCGCGGACTCGTCGCCGGTCGCGCGCTCCGCCAGTCGTGCGACCGTCTCGGCGGCCAGCCCGCCGTCCTCGGCCAGATCGATCAGCCCGAGCGCGGCCCGCCGCCGGTCGCGCTCGCTGCCGGCGTCGAGCAGGTCGCGCAGCGACGCCTCGTCGTCGTCCGGCGCGCGGCCGCGCGCGCTCCGGTTCGCGTACTCGGTCATCGTCTCAGCCTCCAGTAGCTGACGAGCCACGCCGCGACCGTCGCGAGGACGAGGGCGGTCACCCAGTTGGTCGCGGAGCGGGCCAGCCACATCACCGACTCGCCGGCGTCGTCCCCGCCGCTGCCGGCCTCGCCGCCCTCGCCGCCGCCGTCCTGCGCGGCGCTCAACTCGCCGTTCTCGGTGTCGAGCACGGTGAACTGCATCGTCAGCGACTTCTCGCCGTTGACCTCGTCGGCGCTCCCGTTCCAGACGGCGAACGCGAGGTACATCTGGTCGGCCTCGTCGAAGGCGGCGTCGTGCTCGCCGGCGGCCTCGCGCTCGCGGACGAACACGACCGACCAGCCGTCGTCGGTGCGCTCGGAGCTCGCCGCGACGGGCTGTTCGGGCGCGTGACTCAGCGAGCCGTAGCCGCGGGCGTAGTAGTTCTGCCCGTAGCTGTCGTAGCTCATCTGCGACAGCGGGTTCCCGGCGGCCTGCCCCGGCTTCGTCTCGCCGTCCGGGTGCGGGTAGCCGTACATGTCGCCGCCGGGGTCCGCGTCGGAGCGCTCCCAGCTCGACCGCCAGTACCAGATGTTCACCGGATCGCTGTCGCTCCCCATGTCGATGGGCGGTTTGCTCCCGCTCCGGAGCATGATCGCCGCGGCGTCGCTGTACTGGCCGGGCTCGCTGATGTTCGTGTCCGCGGTCGGGTCCTCCCACTCCAGGCGGAAGGCGACGTGCGTGTCGTTGGTCACCGACTGCACCGTGATCTCGTCGACGCTCCCGCCGCCGCGGGGGACCGCCATCCGCTGGGGTTCGAGCGACATCTCCCGCGTCGGGGCGTCGTCCCACTTCGCGGCGTCCGGCTGCGCCGGTACCCGATCGACCGACTGCATCGGCTGCTCTCCGGCGGTCACGACGCTGACCAGCGCCACCTGCCCGACCATCATCAGGACGCAGACGATCACGGCCAGCTTGGTCGCCCGCCGGGCCGCAGCCCGGTCGATCCAGGGGCGCCCGAGGTCGCGGAGCCGCGGGATCACGGCGCCTCACCTCCCTCGGCGGGGGTCGGCTCCGGGGTCGGATCCGGATGCTTCCCGTTGTCGTAGGTCACCAGCGTCTCGACCAGGTCCGCGGCGGCCTCGTACGCGGCGGAATCGGCCGTCTTCCGGAGGTCGTGGGCCATCGCGGGCACGAACTCGACGAGGTGGTCCGAGAGCACCGTCGCCTCCGCCTGCGCGACGCGGTCGGCGGCGGCGCCGTCGCCCTCCGACAGCGCGACGGCGCGCTGTCCCGCGAGCACCTGGGCCAGCTCGAGCTCGGCGGCGACGTGGTCTTGACGCTCGGCGAAGTCGTCGCTCGGTTCGACCCCGAACTCCTCCATGAGGCCGACGACGGTCGCGATGCGGCGCTGCTCGATGCTGAGCTCGTCCCGGGTCGTGTAGTGGGCCTCGTACGGGATCACCGCGTACGTCCCCTCGTCGGCCGGCACGCCGAACAGGTCGTTGTACGCCGACTCTAGCTCGTCGACGGGCGTCTCTTCGACGGCGTTCAGCAGCGCGTCCGCCTCCTCGGCGACGGTGAGGCGCTCCGCGGCGCGTTCGATCCCTTCCCGGGCCTCGGGATCCGTCAGTTCACGAACGGTGCGGTCGTCCGGGTACGTGAACGCCGCGGCGGCGGCGCAGTAAAGCGTCGCCCGCGCGGCGTGGTACTCTGGGTCGGTGTTTCGGCTCATGGCTCTAGGGCTGGTTGGTCCACATCTCGCCCTCGCGGACCTCGAGTTCCTCCTCGAACGGCATGTCGACGACCTTGTTCCCCTTGCGGTCCCATCCCTTCACGCGGTGTTCTTTCACGGTGTAAGTCTCGATCAGCCGGGTCGTCGCGCCGAACAACTGGAGGATGCCGAGCACGTGGTGGCTCGGGTTCCGCACGCGCTCCTGGATGATCTCGATCGACTCGCGGTACGTGCTTCCGGGCCACTCGTTGAGCTTGTCCCCGGTGTTCGGCGTGAACATCTGGGTGAGGAAGTCCGGCGGCACGTGGTACGGCGGCATGTAGAACACCTGCGGCCGGGTGCCGAACTGCGGGTACAGCGGGAGGCCGACCTTCTCGTCGCTCTTGGCGAGGTAGTTGACCGGGCTGCGGCCGTCGGCCGCCGACCGCGTGCCGTTCGGGTGGCCGGCGTCGGGGCCGCGGTTGATGTTGCCGTGCAGGCGCGTCTTCCCGATGCAGGAGGAGACGCATCGGGGGACGTTCCCTTCCTCGATGCGCGGGAAGCAGCCGACCGGCTTCTCCGAGATCCCCGTCTCGGGGTTGTACATCGGCTTGTGGTACGGACAGGACTTCACGCACTTGCGGTAGCCGCGGCAGCGCTCCTGGTCGAGCAGGACGATGCCGTCCTCCTCGCGCTTGTAGATCGCCTTGCGCGGGCACGCCGCGAGGCAGGCCGGGTTCTTGCAGTGGTTGCAGAGCCGCGGCAGGTAGAACTGCCACATGTCGTGGTACTCGCCGTTCTCGACGTCGCTCTCGACAACGTCGCCGGTCGGGTACTCCCCGTGGACCTGATCGTCGCCGAGCGCGGGGTACTCCCACTCCTCCTTCTGGGCGACGTACCCCTTCACCTGCTCGTCCTCGCTCGCGGCCTCGAAGATGGTCTCGTTCTCGCCGAGGTCGTCGAGCAGGCGCATGTCCCAGCCCATCGGGTAGCCGCCGTAGGGCTCGGTCTCGACGTTCATCCACCACATGTACTCCTCGCCCTCCCCGCTGGTCCACGTGGACTTGCAGGCGAACGAGCAGGTGTTGCAGTTGATACACCGGTTCGTGTTGATGATCATTCCCCAGTGCCAGTCCCGCTCCTCCTCGCGGTGCTCGTAGGGGTAGCTGTGCTCGCGGCCGAGTTGTGGGTTGTAGGTTTCGGGCATCAGCTGTCACCTCCCTGCAACGTTCCGTCGATGTAGTTCTGAACGAGGTCGTCGCGGCGCGCGTCGCCAGGCCACCAGTCGGCCTCCTCGTACTTCTCGACCGTCACGAGGTCGTCGCGGTTCGTCCCGGTCGGGGCCCAGACGGTCTCCTCGTACCCGTGTTCCAGCTCCGCCCCGTGCCAGACGATGTCATCCTCGACCTCCTCCGAGATGTTCGGGTCGCCGAAGACGGCCTTGTGGACGAGGTCGTCGGTCTCCTGGGCGGGGTCCAGCCAGATGTTCGTCGTGACGTTGTACCCCTTGATCCCGTCCTCGCTCTCCTCGTCGTCCGGGAAGTGCTGTGGCCACCAGCCGTGCCAGATAGTGAGCTGTCCCATGTCGCCGGCCTCCCGGGGCCGCTGGCGCTCGCTCACCATCGCGCGGACGACGAGGTCGCCGCGCTTCCCGCTGATGCGGACGTAGTCGCCGTTCTCCACGTCGATGTCCTCGGCGTCGCTCGGGTGCAGCTCGACGAACGCCTCGCCGAGCGGCGGCGCGTCCTCCGTCTCGCCGTCGCCCGTCGGGAACGAGAAGTCGTCGACGAGCCGCTCGGTCCCCTCGGGGTCCGCACTGGTCGACCCGAAGTCCCGCGCCGACCAGATCAGGTTCCAGTCGGTCATGCCCCACGAGGAGTGGGTCCGGTACTTGGGGTGAGGGGTGTTGTAGTAGAACTGGTAGTCCTCGTCGTGGTACAGCGGGTTCTCCTCGTCTTTCGCCTCGTCCCACTTCTTGTTCACCCCGTAGGGCGTCCCCTCCGGGCTCTCGATGTGGTCGAGGTCGGCCCGTCCGAGTTCGAGGAACCGGTCTTCCTCCTTGTGGAACTCCATCCGACCGGTCTTCGTGTAGAACGGCCGGTCCTCGTGGATCTGCGAGTAGAACGGGATCCGCGGATAGGTCTTCAACTGGAGGCGCTCCGGGCCGTCCTCGATGTCCTCGACGTCGATGTCCCGGGTGGTCATCCCCGCGTCGAGCGTCTCCTGGATGTAGTTGCGGACGTCGCCGTCCTCGTCGAGGAACTCCGCGAAGTACTCGCGGTAGGAGTCGACGTTGCGCTCCTCCGGCGGGACCTTCTCGTCTAGCTTCTCCGCGACCATGGCCACGATCTCGCCGTCCTGCTTGGTGTCGTAGATGGGGTCCATCACCCCGTGGTCCATGTGCAGGAACGGGTTCTCCGGGCCGACGGTGATGTCGGGGTACTCGCACTCCAGCCACGAGGGAACCGGGAGGACGATGTCCGCGTGGCGCGCGGAGTAGGTCATGTGCATGTCCGAGACGACGAACAGCTCGTTCCCGGTGTCCGGATGCTTGACGAAGTTCTCGATGACGTGCTCCTGGTGTTTGGTCTGGTTCAGGAGGTTGCAGTTCATCGTCCACAGCACGGCCGGCCGGGACATCGTGTACGAGTCCGCGTTCTTCGGCATCACGGGCTCGTCCGCGTCGCCCTGCGGGACGAGGTCCAACTCGCGGTCGAAGTCGCCGCGGACATCATGGGGGTCGAGTTTCTCCCCGCCGAAGAAGGCGAAGGCGTACCCGGGGTACATCCCGTGGGCCGAGTGGCCGTCGGGGTTGACGTACGCCGGGTACCCGTCGAGGAGTTCGATCTTGTACTGGCCGGAGTAGTTGTAGTACCCCGCACCGGCTTCGCCGATGTTGCCGAGCATCGACTGGATGAAGAAGATGGTGCGCTGCAGCGAGTCGTTGGAGTGGAACCAGTGGTTGATCCCCTCGCCGGTGAACCACTGGCCCTTGTCGGCCTCCGCGAACTCCCGGGCGGTGGTCCGGAGTCCGTCGGCCGGGATCGTCGTTATCTCCTCGACGGTCTCGGGGTCGTAGTTCTCCAGGATGTTCGACTTCTGCCGGACGAAGTCGGTGTGGACGCCGACCGACCCGCCGTCGGCCAGCGAGACCTCGGTGTCGACCTCTAACTGCGGCGTCGCCGACATCTCGTCACCGACCTCCTCGCGGGTGACCGCGACCGGGTTACCGTTCTCGTCGAGCATCACGAAGTCGCCCCAGTCGTCCTCCTCGTGCTGGTCGTCGAGGTCCTCTGCGGGCGGCTCGTGGTCCGAGAAGACCTCGTGCGCGCGGAGATACTTGCCGTCGTCCTTCCGGATGAGCAGCGGGAGGCTGGTGAACTTCCGCATGAACTCCTCGTCGTACAGCTCCTCGTCGATGATGACGTGGGCGACGCCGAGCGCGAACGCCGCGTCGCTGCCCGGCCGGATCGGGAGCCAGCGGTCGCACTTCTGGACGGTCGGCGAGTAGTCCGGGTAGACGCCGACCATCTTCCCGCCGCGCTCGCGGGTCTCCTGCAGGAAGTGGTTGTCCGCGAGCTTGTTGTGGATCAGGTTCTTCCCCTGCATGATAGTGTAGTCGGCCTGCCGCCACGCCGACGCGTCCGAGTCGCTCGTCTGGTACCCCGTCGTGATGACGTGGCCCGGCGGCAGGTCCGCGTACCAGTCGTACTCCGTCCACTCGCAGCCGCCGAAGATCGACGCCAGCCGGCGGGCGGAGCCGTGGCGGGTGATGAGGCCGTCGGACTTGATGGCGTTGAACACGTGGAAGCGCTTGTTGTCCTCCAGGTTCGCCATCTTCTCGGCGATGAGGTCGATCGCCTCGTCCCAGGAGACGCGTTCGAACTCGTCCTCGCCGCGGCCCTCCGGGCTCGGGTCGTCGGGGTCCCACCCCTTCCGGACCATGGGGTACTTGATCCGGCTCGGCTCGAACGTCCGGCGGTGGAGCGTCAGCCCCTTCATGCAGCCGCGGGGGTTCCAGTGGCGGGTGACGCCCGCGTTCTCGTAGCCACCGGGGCCGCCGGGGCCGGGACTGCCCTCCTCCTCGTGGTAGATCTGTTCGGCCCTGATCGGCACCCCGTTTTTCATGTAGAAGTTCAGGGCGCACGACTGCGTGCAGTTGGGGTGACAGACCGTCCAGTCCACGCTGTCGTACGCGTAGATGTCGTGGTAGACCTGCTCCCACTCGCGGTTGGGGTAGGACTTGAGCGGGTTGTCTACCTTGGTGACGGGATCAACCGCCTCTGTCGCGTTCCACGCGGAGCCGACGAGCGCGCCGACCGCACCGGACCCGGCGGCGGCGAGGAAGTCGCGTCGCGAGAGACTCATCGCGGATCACCTCGCGTGGCGGAGCGTTCGATTGGCATACGCGTTCACCTCAATACTGACAACTCTTCAAGACCGGAGAGGCTTTTCAGCCGCCGAGAACGTCCCGGAACACGTTCGGCCGGTCGTTCATGCTAAACTCAGCTACCGGCGACGCCCCACGAGACGCGCGCCCACAACCGCTCGTAGCAGTAGTACGTCCCCGTCTTGAACAGGTTCGTCACGAACCCGATCTGGAGGGCGGCGCCCGTGTCGCCGGTGACGGCGAACGCGACGGTGACGGTGATCGCGACCATCAGCAGCCGGTACAGCAGAGTCTTGACCAGCGCTCGCGAGCGGGCCTCGACCGGATTCGGGAGGCGCCGACGCAGCGCCGGGAGGAATCGCGCGACTTGCATGATCGGTTACGTACTCGGCGGTTCGTAGCCGCCCTTCATTATCCCGCGGCCGCGTTCCCAGCCGATGGGAACCGGCTTTCTGGGTCACGCGCCGCGCTGAGAGGAACGCCGAGATCCGACGCTCTCTGGAACGATAACTTCCGATTAACACACCGAGGGACGGCCGCGGACGGCGTCGTCGGCGTTCGACGCGGCGACTCCCGAACCGGCCGACGCAGCCGCGAACGGAGTCGCGTCTCGTCCCGCCGGCGGTCCGGAGCGCCGGTTACCGCCGTCATAACGAAACGGCGAGGGGAAGACGAGGGAGACGACCATGGACGCCATCGACGTGAGCGAACAGTGCGACGCTATCCTCGACGAGATCGCGAGCGCGGTCGTCGTCGACCGGGAGACGCTGCGGACGGTGCTCGCGGGCTTTCTCGGCCGCGGACACGTGTTGCTGGAGGACGTTCCCGGTACCGGGAAGACCCTGACCGCTCGCAGCGTCGCCGCGGTGCTCGACCTCTCCTTCTCGCGCATCCAGTTCACGCCCGACCTGCTGCCGTCCGACGTGACCGGCACGAACGTGTTCGACGATCGGAGCGGGGCGTTCGAGTTCAACGAGGGGCCGATCTTCGCGAACGTGGTGCTGGCCGACGAGATCAACCGCGCGTCGCCGAAGACGCAAGCGGCCCTGCTGGAGGCGATGGAGGAGGGACAGGTCACCGTCGACGGCGACACGTACGACCTCCCCGACCCCTTCTTCGTCATCGCGACCCAGAACCCCGTCGAGCAGGAGGGGACGTTCGAGCTCCCCGAGGCCCAGAAGGACCGGTTCATCGTCAAGACGAGCCTGGGCTACCCCGAGATGGACGGCGAACTCGACCTGATCGACCGCCGCCTGGCGCGGACGAGCCAGCAGCCGACGACGACCGCGGTCTGCGCCCGCGAGACGGTCGACCGGCTCCGGATCGCCCCCGAGCGGGTCCACGTCGAGCAGGACGTGCGCCGCTACATCGCCGAACTGTCCCGCGCGACCCGGGAGGACGCCCGCGTGTCGGCCGGGGTCTCCCCGCGGGGCACCCAGCGGCTGCTGGAGGCGTCGCGGGCCACGGCGGCGCTGTGGGGGCGCGAGTACGTCACGCCCGAGGACGTCCAGCGGATCGCCCGGCCGGCGCTCGCCCACCGGCTCGTGCTCACCCCCGACGCGCGGGTCGGCAACGTGGAGAAGCGCGCGGTGATCGGCGACCTCCTTGACGAGGTGGAGGTGCCGACGGTCGGCGCGGCGTCGCGCTGATCCGGGACCGCCGCCGGCCCGACCGTCAGGCGTACAGCGCGACCGCCAGCACGATCGCCGCGCCGAGCAGCAGCACCAGCGCGAGGAGGGACACGCCGGTCACGTTCATCGCGTAGACCGCGCCGGCGAGCGCCACGGCCGCGACGCCGACGACCGCGGCCGCGCCGACGTGAACGACGGCGACGGCGGCCGTCTTCCCCCGCCGTCCGACCTGCTCGCCGAGGGAGATCGACTGCTCGCCCGCGTCCCAGGCCAGCACCGCGAGCGCCGTCGCGGCGAGCAGCGGGACCCGCCCCGCACCGTAGATAACGCCGCTGGTGAAGGCGGCGATCACGACGAGCGCCGCGCCGGTGCCGACGAGATACCGCGCCCGGATCTTCCGGCGGCTCGCGGGGCGCACCCCGAGCGCGAGCGCGGTCACGCCGAGCAGTCCGGGGACCAGTTCGAGCTGCCGGCTCAGCCGCTCGGGTTCGGTGATCGCGAGCGCGACCGCCGCGGCGGCCGCGCCGACGCCGACGAGCAGCAGGAGCCAGCCGACCGGCGCGCGGGCGCGACCGGCGTCGCGGCCGCGCTCCCGCAGCCCCGCGCCCGCGCCGATCGCGGCGACCGCGACGACTTCGACCCCGAGCGCGAACAGCTGTGACTCCGCGTTGGCGACGACGACGACCGCGGCGAGGGCCGCGACGACCGCGAGGACGGCCCCGACCGGCGTCGGCCGGTCGTCGTGGTCGCGGACGGTCGCGCTCATGCCGACCACCGCTCCGCGGCGCGCAGGAGGACGGTTCCGAGCGGCCGGTCGGGATCCCAGTCGATCACCGGCACGCCGGACTGATGCAGCGAGTGGACGCGGTTGTCCCGCTCGACGCGGGCGAGGCGGCCGCCGACGGTCTCGGCCGTCGTCACGTCGGGGCTGACGACGGTGACGGCGTTGCCGCCCGCCTCCAGCGACAGCGCCGCCTCCACGATCCCGTCGTCGGGCAGCGGCGACAGCAGGATCACCTGCGTGTCGCCGTCGAGGCGCTTGCGAAGCTCCGTGACCTGGCTCCGCAGGCGAGGGTCGCCGCCGTCGGCGTCCTCGTCCGGAGCGATCGCCTCGCCGAGGCGCTCTTCCCCGCCGTCCGCGACCGCGTGCGGCTCGGGTGACTGCTCGGCGTCTTCAGGCGGCCGCATCGACAGCGTCGGATGCGTCGCGAGCAGCCGCCGAGCGCGGTTGCCGTGGTCCGCCCCGGTTCCGGGCGCGAGCCAGAGCAGTTCGCGGCCGACCGCGGCGAGGCCGACGCGGTCGCGGGTCTCGATCAGCGCCGACAGCATCTCCTGGGCGGCGGCGACGCAGTAGGAGACGGCGTGCGGCCGGTCGTCCCCGCGGGCGCGGTACGCCGCCGCCCGCGCGTCGAGACAGAGCAGGACCGAGGCGGAGCGCTCCTCGCGGTACTCGACGGTGGTGAGGGTCCCGGTCCGCGCGTAGCGGTTCCAGTCGACCCGGCTCATCGGGTCGCCCGCGCGGTACTCCCGGGTCTGCTGGAACTCGATGCCGCTGCCGCCCTCGTCCGTGACGATACGGCCGGTGCGGTGCTGGGTCTGGGCGCGCAGCGGCACCTCCGGCACCGCCGCGTGGCACTCTATCTCCGTGTCCGTCGAGACGGTGGTCTCGACCTCGTGCATCCCGCTAATGTCACGGGCGATGACCGTCGCCGCCTCGAAGCGGTGGGTCCCGCGGCGCGCGGTCACCTCGTACGAGAACGTGGTCGACGCCCCCGGCCGGAGCACCGCGGCGTGTCGCGCGGAGCCGCCGGTCACCGGCAGCATCGGCGGCACACCGTCGACGATCCGCAGGTCCGGCAGGGTCGCGTCGCCGACGTTGCGAACGGTCACCGTCACCTCGGCCGGCTCGCCGTGGCCCGGCGCGGCGTCGCTGACGACGCGCTCGATCTCCAGGTCGACCGTCGGGGCCGGCGACACCCGCGGGTAGACGGCGTAGACCACGCCGACGATAGCACAGAGGAGCACGTACGGCCGCTTGCCGAACACGCCGACCGCCCCGGCGAACAGCGTCACGGCGACGACGCCCCGCCACCGGTCGGTCGTCCTCGTCGCGGTCACGAGCGGTCACCGCCGTCGTTCTCGTCGTCATCTCGCTCTCCCCCGTCAGCGAACACCGAATCACCCGGTCGGACGGCGATAGCGGCCGCCGTGCGGTGGAGGCCGCGCTGGAACGCGGACTTGCCCCGGAGCGCGGCGGTCACGCGCTCGCGCAACGAGAGGTCGGCGCCGCCCGCGAGAAACGACGCGGCGGCGGGGTCGTCAGTCCACTCGCCGCTGTCGACCCGGTCGCGGGCCTCCTCGCGGGAACAGCCCTCGGAGCGCATCACCGTCCCGATCGCCGCCGCCCGGAGGCGCTCGCGCACTTGCTCGTCGTCGTCGGAGAGCAGACGAGCGCGCAGGCCGAGCCCGTCGTCGGCCAGTCGGTCGACTTCGCTGCCCGGGTGGGGCGCGGTCGGCACCTGCTCGGGGTCGGGGGGCGTCGCCTGGTCGACGCCCGACCGGGTGCGCGCGGCGAGCACCGCGAGCACCGACAGCACCGCCAGCGCGCCGAGCGGGACGACGAGCAGGTAGTCGTTGCCAAGCCGCTCGACGACACCGGAGACGCTGACGCCCGACCCCATGGACGGGTCGACGGCGAGCAACAGCCCGACCGCCATCACAGCGCTGCCGACGGCGGCGAGCGCGTACCGGAGGGCGCGTCTCACTGTGACTCACCCCCGTCGGTGCGGCTCGGCTGTCCGCGGCCGTCGGCCGGCCGGGAGTCGCCGTCGTCGAGCCCGAGCTTCCGGTAGCCCTCCCGGGCGCGGCGCTTGCGGTCTTCGGTGATCCCCGCGCCGCCGTAGCGGACCTCCTCGAAGGCGTCGGTCAGCGTGCGGACGCCCTCCGGGTCCATCCCGGCCCGGACCGCCTCGCGAGCGAACTCGGCCGGCGTTGTGGACTCGGGGTCGTCCACGTCGAGCCGCCGGGCCATCGCCAGCCACAGCCGGTCGACTTCGTCGGCCGGCTCGACGGCCGGCCACTCGTCCCCGTCGTCTGCGTCGCCGGCGTCGCTCCCGCTGTGCAGCGCCGCGGCGACGAGCGCCAGCAGCCGCTCCCGATAGCGGTAGAGGAGCGCGCCGACCGCAGCGAGCCACGCCAGCGCGACCAGCCACGGGAGGGCGTCGAGCAACATGTCCCAGATGGTCGTCTGCCCGGGCATGAAGCTGTCAGCGTCCGGGTTGGGATTCTGGGGGTCGCTCGGCTCCTGCTGCTGTTGCTCCTGCTGCTCCTGCTGCTCCTGCTGCTGTTGCTCCTGTTGTTCCTGTACCTGCGTCGTCTCCGACCCGCCGCTCTCCGCCGACGCGCCCCCGTCGCTCTCGTCCGAGGACCCGCCGCCGCCGTCGCCGTCCGTCGAGTCCTGCTCCGACTGCATCTCGCTTTGCACGTCCGCGGCGTCCTCCTGACTGATCGGCAACTGCTCCCAGTCGAGGTCGATCACGTCGTCCGGGTCGGTCGACAGCGACGACTCCAGCGTCGTCGCCGAGACCCCGAGCGCGACGACACAGAGCAAGGCGATTGCGACCGAAACGTAGCTATCGGCGTTCATAGTGCGCGGTCAGAACGACTCGTCGGGCGCTGTCTCGCCCGAGGCGATCATCCATTCGAGCGCGTCTATGCCGCTACCGGCGTATAGTTATCCGTCAGGTAACTGCGTCAATCCCCGATTGGGGGCGGCGGCCCGTTCCCGTGGGCGACGGCGGCGGTGAAACGTCCTCGCCGCCGGCGAGACGCGGAGAACGGCCGGAAGCGGCGCTGGTGGCGGCGGAAAAACGAACGAAAACGTCCGCGAACGGGCTGTAGAGTGGGCTTACCCGCCGTTAGACCCCGTTTCGGACACCGGGCGGACACCGTCGAGCGCCGACGGCGACGGACGCCCGAGGTACGGGAGATCCGCGACTACTAAGCCGCTGACGGCGCAACCGCCGCTCGTGACAGACGAGACGACCCGCGCGTGGCTGGTCGAGCGAACCTTCGTCCGGGACGAACTCGGGCTCGTGTCGCTCGTCTACGCCACGCCAGACGGCGAGCGGTACGTCCAGTTGCAGCTGTCGGCGAGCGGCCGCGCCGGGGTCGGCGCCGACGTGACCAGGGAGCTGGCGGTCGAGGACCTCCAGTCCGTCGACGACCCCGAGCGCGTCGAGCGGTACGCCAGCGAGGCCGAGCGCATGGCCGAGCGCCACGACCCGGACGAGACGGTGTAGCCGTCGCGGAACGCGGAACCGGGTCGGCTACACGACCGCGAGCGGGAGCATGAGCGCGACGCCGGCCGCGAGGCCGGCGAGGAGTTCCTTGCGGCCCCCGCCGGGCAGCGACGCACCGATAGACAGCGCCTCCGGGACGAACTCGGTCGCGACGAGGTAGATCATCGCCCCGGCCGCGAAGCCGAACCCGAAGGGGAGGAACTCCCGCGCTACGCGGACGAAGGCGAACGCCAGCACGGCGCCGATCGGCTGGGGCAGGCTGGAGAAGACGGCCCACCAGACCATCTTCCACTCGCTCACGCCGAGTTCGCGCAGGGGGATCGAGATAGCGACGCCCTCGGGGACGTTGTGGATGGAGATGGCGACGGTCATGAAGACGGCGAGCACCGGGACGGTGAAGCCGAGCAACGCCGGCCCCTGACCGATGTTTAGGTCGGCGAAGGCGACGCCGACGGCGACCCCCTCCGGAAAGCTGTGGACCGTGAGCACGCCGAGTATCAACACGAGCTTCTTGAAGCCGGCCTCCTCGTACTCCCGTGGGTCGACGTCCGCGCCGCTGATGACGTGGTGAGCCACCACGACGAGGACGACCCCCGCGAGGAGGCCGGGCGCGATGTCCGCCGCGGTCCCCTCGGCGAGCCCCTCGAATATCAGGCCGAACACCGACGCCGAGACCATGATTCCGGAGGCGAGCCCCCAGAGCGCGACGTTCCAGCGGTCGCTCACGTCGTCGACCAGGAAGAAGGGGATCGCGCCCAGCCCCGTGGCGAGCGCGGTGACGAGTCCGGCGACGAAGACGAGCGTCAGGTTCGCCAGCAAACCCATGGTCGGATTTCGCCCCCCGGGGCGATAACTCCCGCGACTGACGGGTTCGGCCCGAACGTGTTCGCGGTAACCCCGACGCGGCTCTCGGGGCAAGGGAGAGGTATGGTCGCGACCGACTTCGACAACGAGCGAACGTACGACGACGCGCAGTTCACCGCCCGGGAGGCATTCCGGAGCGACCGGATGAAGGTCGTCCTCGGCTTCTTCGAACCGGGGCAGTTCATCCCGGTCCACGCGCCCGACAGCGACGTGGCGATAACGGTCCGGAGCGGGCGAGGAACGATCCGCGACGGCGAGACCGACCGCGAGGTGAGCGAGGGCGACGTGGTCGTCGTCCCGGCCGGGGAGGCCCGCGGCGTCCGGGCGGCGGACGAGCGGCTGGAGGCGACGCTCGTCACCGCGCCGCCACCGAGCGACGCCGACCACGAACTCGTCCGCGAGGGCCTGCGCCGCGGCGAGTTCGACCCGCGCTGAGGAAGTGGGCCGCCCCGTCTACCTGACCGCGCGCCGAGTCCTCACCGCACCGCCTCGATGGCCGCGTCGAGGTCCGCGATCACGTCGTCGGGGTCCTCGATGCCGACCGACAGGCGGACCATCTCCGGCGTGACGCCGCTCGCGCGCTGCTCTTCCTCGGTCAGCTGCTGGTGCGTGGTGCTCGCCGGATGGATGATCAGCGTCTTCGCGTCGCCGACGTTAGCGAGCAGGCTGGCGAGGTCCGTCGCCTCGCAGAGGTCGCGGGCGGCCGCGTACGCCTCGTCGCCGTCGCCCGCGAGGCCGAAGGTGATCATGCCGCCGTACCCCCCGTCGAGGTACTCGGACGCCTCGGCGTGCGTCTCGTGGCCCTCCAGTCCGGGGTAGTTCACCCACTCGACGGCCTCGTGGTCGTCGAGGTACTCCGCGACGGCGAGCGCGTTCTCGCAGTGGCGCTCCATCCGCAGCGGGAGCGTCTCGACGCCCTGAAGCGTCGTCCACGCGTCGAACGGCGACTGCTGGTTCCCGAGGTCCCGGAGGCCGCGGGCCCGCGCGGCCATCGCGAACGCGGCGTCGCCGAAGCGCTCGCGGAAGTCGACGCCGTGGTACGCCGGGTTCGGGCCGGCGATCTCCTCGTAGCCGTGCTCCTCCCACGGGAACGTGCCGCCGTCGACGAGGACGCCGCCGATGGTCGTTCCGGAGCCGTGGAGCCACTTCGTCGTCGACTCCCAGACCACGTCCGCGCCGTGTTCGATCGGCCGGCAGAGGTAGGGCGTAGCGAACGTGTTGTCGACGACCAGCGGGACGCCGTTCTCGTGGGCGACGTCGGCGAGGCGCTCGAAGTCCGGCGTCACCAGTGCCGGGTTGCCGATCGTCTCGCAGTGGACGAAGGCGGTGTCCTCGTCGATCGCTTCCGCGTAGGCGTCGTAGTCGAGGGTGTCGACGAACCGCGCCTCGATCCCGCGCCGGGCGGCGGTGTGTTCGAGGTAGGTGTACGTGCCGCCGTACAGCGAGGCGGCGGTGACGACGTTGTCCCCGACCGACGCGAGCATCGTCGTCAGCAGGTCGAACGCGGCCATCCCGCTCGACGTGGCGACCGCGCCGGTGCCGCCCTCGAGGCTCGCGAGGCGCTCCTCCAGCGTGCCGACCGTCGGGTTGCCGATGCGGCTGTAGATGAACCCCTCCTCGTCGAGGCCGAAGAGGTCCGCCGCGTGGTCGGCGTCGTCGAACACGTACGAGGTCGTCTGGTAGATCGGCGGCGCTCGCGACCCCGTGGCGGGGTCGGGCTCCTGGCCGTCGTGCAAGCTCTGCGTCTCGACGCCGCGATCGTCTCGGTCGTCTGCCATGTGCTGACGGTTCTCCGGCAGCGGCGAGACGGCTTCCCCGAACACCTTCGCGCCCGCGCCGAATCGGGAAAATATTGCGAGTAAGCGCCCCTACGCCGCGACGAGGCGAGGCCGCGCTAGCACTCCCCCACCGCGAGCACCAGTGGCCGGTCCATCGGGACCTGTCGTACCTCAGGGTCGCTCGCGTCCCCGGAGAGGACCTCCCACCGCTGGATGCCGCCCTTGTCGAACGGATCCAGCTCGGCGTCCTCGTTGAACCGCGGGTCGATCCGCAGGCGGAACTCGTCGGGCAGGTAGCCGAGCGCGCCGCCGTCGTTCCGGGAGCCGACGCCCCACGCCCAGTCCGCGCTCGCGGTCCCGTTTTCCACGGCGAACTCGTCGGTCGCGCCCTCGTAGCCGTCGTCTCTCACGACCCACGCGGCGTCGTCCGGGACGCCCTCGACCCGGAAGCTGACGGCGCCGCCCCGCGCGGTCTCGCCGCTGCCGTGGATCATGACGAGACTCAGCCCATCGGGCCCCTCGTAGAGGAACAGCCGCGAGGTGTCGGGCTTCTCCAGCCCCGTCGGCGTGGTCGACTGCTGGGAGTTCTTCTTCCCGGCGTCCGGCTCGTACCCGTAGAAATCGACGACCGACTGGTCCCGATAGCTGAGCGGTTCGAGCGAGAAGCACTCGGGGCGATCCTCCGACTCGTCGCCGCTTCCGCCGCCTCCTTCGTCCCCCGACGCGCTCTCCGCGCTCTCGGCGCCCTCGCCGGTCGGGTCCGCGACTCGCCGCCCGTTCACGAAGACGTCGACGCCGTCAGCACCCGAGAAACGCTCGATCTCGCCGGCGAACCAGTAATCGTCGACCCCACCTCTCGCCAGGAACCCGAGCCCGTCGTCCTCGTACACGATGTCGCTGAAGTCGGCGGCCTCCCCCTCGACCACGTCGTCGGAGACTGCGAACCGGTACTTCGTGACGATCCGGTCGCTCTCCACCACGAGCCGATTCGGATACCGGCCGGTGCCGGGGCTGTACGCGTGGAACTCGGACTCGCCGCGGTCGGCAGCGGCCGCCGTCGGGAGTCCGGTCGCCGCCGCGCCGACGCCGAGCGCTCTCAACAGCTGCCGCCTTGTGATGCTGTGCGGTAACATGGTTGTACTGCGGTGCGGAACGCTACTCTCAACCACACAGCGCCGGGTATACCTTTGGTCGGGCCGCCTGACACGCCGCCGCGGCCGAACACGTTCGCGGGGGATTCTCAGCGGGCGGGAACGCGCGCGGTCGGTTTTGTGGGTGCGCCCGAACGCTCGCGTATGGTCGAGAAGGCACGCCGGTCGAACGTCGGAGAGCACCCCCGCGGGGGGGACCAGCGCGAGTGGGAGGTGTTCGTCCGCGAGGACGAGGGCAACCCGATGCAGCACGTCGGAAGCGTCTCGGCCCCGTCCCCCGAGGTGGCCCACGAGCAGGCGACGCGCCTGTTCGCCTGGTTCGCGGAGGACGTGTGGATCTGCCCCGCGGACGAGACCCACCGGTTCTCGACGCACGACCTGGACGACGAGGCGACGCCCGCACCCCATCCCGACGGCGAGGAGGGGCGGACCCACGAGCTATGATCTCCGTCAGCAAACTCCTCTGTGACCTCGACGCGGAGGGCGACGGCCTGCGCTACGACGCGGCCGACGAGTCCGACGCCGACCAGATCCGCGAGCGCAAGCAGCGCCGGCCGGTCGTCGTCTGGAACCTCACGAAGCAGTGCAACCTCTACTGCGAGCACTGTTACGCCGCGGCGACGCAGGAGCGCGCCCCCGGCGAGCTCTCCACGAGCGAGGGGAAGCGCCTGCTGGAGGACCTGGCCGACTACGGCGTCCCGGTCGTCCTCTTCTCCGGCGGCGAACCGCTCGTCCGGGAGGACCTCCCCGAACTCGTCGCGTACGCCGACGACCTGGGCATCCGGCCCGTCCTCTCGACCAACGGCACGCTCATCACGCCCGAGAAGGCCGCCGAACTGCGCGACGCCGGTCTGGCGTACGCGGGCGTCTCAGTCGACGGCCTCCGCGAGCGCAACGACGCGTTCCGCGGGAAGGAAGGGGCGTTCGACGCCGCCGTTCGGGGCATCGAGGCCTGCCTCGACGCCGGCCTGAAGACCGGACTGCGCTACACCATTACCGAGCGCACCGCGCCGGACCTGGAGGACGTCGTCGACTTCCTCTACGACGTGGGCGTCGACCGCTTCTGCTTCTACCATCTCGACTACGGCGGCCGGGGCGCGGCCATCCGCGACGCCGACCTCGATCCCGAGGAGAAGCGCCGCGCAGTCCGACGGGTCTGCGACATGACCCGCGAGTACCACGACCGCGGCGAGGAGATAGAGACCCTGCTCGTCGGCAACTACTGCGACGCCGCCTACCTCGTCGAATACGCCCGCGAGGAGCTCGGTGGGGTCGCCGGGGCCCGCATCCGGCAGTACCTCCGCCGCAACGGCGGCGACCCGGCGGGTGAGCGCGTCGCGGACGTCGACTACCAAGGCAACGTCCACCTCACGCAGTTCTGGCAGGGGTACTCGCTGGGCAACGTCCGCGACCGCCCGTTCGGCGCGATCTGGGAGGACGACAGCAACCCCCTGCTCGCCGCGCTCCGCGAGCGCGAGGACCACCTGACCGGCAAGTGCGCGGACTGCCGGTATCAGGACGTCTGCCGCGGCGCGTCCCGATTGCGCTCGCTCGGGGCCCACGACCACCCGTTCGGCCCGGACCCCCAGTGTTACCTCACCGAGAGCGAGATCCGCGCGCCAGAGGCCGACATACGCGGCTGAGTCGCCCGCTGGCGACTTCGAATCTCCTTTTACTGCCCGAGAGGACGGACGCGGCGCCGCGAGCGGCGGACCTGCCGCTTCGCTGCGGCGGCGATCGCGATGAACGGCGAGAAGCAGGTGGGATGACAGAGTACGGACGCGGATGCTACTCCACGATGATGGCGCCTTTCATCCCCACCGACTTGTGGGGCGTGCAGACGTACAGGTACTCGCCCGCCTCTTCGAAGGTGTGTTCGTAGGTGAACCCGCCGTTCTCGAAGTCCTCGTGACCGCTCCAGTCCGTCGGCACGTTCTCGGCGACGACGTTGTGGTTCGGGCTGTCCCACTCCCACACGACGGTCGTGCCGGCGTCGACGCGGACCGCCGCGGGGTCGAAGGAGTTGTTCCCGCCGGGACCGACCGCGACCGTCACCTCGTCGGCGCCCGTCTCGTCGACGACGCCGTCGTAGTTGTTGGCGTCGCCGAGGAAGTCCGCGACGGCGTCCGGGGCGCCGCTGCCGCCGTCGCCGCCGTCACCGTCTCCGCCGCCGTTGCCGCTTTCGTCGCCCTCGTCCCCGCTGGCCGAACATCCGGCGAGCAGCGTGGCGGAGGCGGCTGTACCGGCGGTCGCTACGAGAAATCGTCGCCTGTCGAGCGTGTTGTCGTGGGTCATCGGTCTACACTCAGACGGAGGTGGGCCGACTACTTATCCCGGCGGGCGCTCTCTCCCTTGTCGGGAATGGGGCAAGGATTTATAAGTGGGCTCGCCTGAAGTCCGGAGTTAGTCCCGCTCGCCGTTCGACTCGTCGTCGCGGTCGTCGCCGAACAGCTCCAGCACCGCGGCCGTCGCCCGCTCGTCGTCGGCGGCGCGGAGCGCGCTCGTCGTCGGACCGACGAGCGCCGCGGCGATGCGCTCGGTCATGCGTTCGACGGCGCGGCGCTGGTCGTCGGTGAGGTCGTCCGTTCCCTCCAGCCGCCGGATCGCGGCCGTGAGTTCGTCGTGGCGGATCGACTCCGCGCGGCGCCGGATACGGGCGGCGGCCTCGTCGGCGTCCGGGCCGCCGGTAGTCTCTGCCGTCTCGTCTCCGTCGCCGTTCGGGTCCGTTGCGGTCGCATCTGTCGCGGCCGCCTCCGTCGCGGTCGTGTCGCTCATGGTCAGTCCGCCGACGCGGGGTCGGTCGGGGAGTCCCAGGGGAGCGGTCCGTCGTACTCGTCGGGCACGTACGCGCACAGCGGGTCGCTCGCGAGCGGGTCGCCGGTGTGTGCGTACGCCCGCGAGCGGCTTCCGCCGCAGACGCCCCGGTACGGGCACGCACCGCATTTCCCGCCGAACTCGTCGGGGTCCCGGAGCGACTCGAACAGGTCGGAGTTCCGGTACACGTCGACGAGGCTGTCCTCGCGGACGTTCCCCGCCTCGGCAGGGAGGAAGCCGGAGGGGTACACCTCGCCGACGTGGCTGACGAACGCGAACCCGTTCCCGGCGCGGATGCCGGTCCGGCGGCCGACGCCGTCGCGGTCCGGCGCAGCGGTACCGTCCTCGCCCGACAGTTCGAGGCCGACTCGGCGGTAGTGGGGCGCCTCGGTCGTCTTCACGCCGAACGGTGCGTCGTCGCTCACCTCGTGGAGCCACTCCATCACCCGCTCGGCTTTTTCCGGCGCCACCGGGTCGAGCACCCGCCCCCGGCCGACGGGGACGAGGAAGAACACTGACCAGAGGACGGCGCCGAGGTCCGCGACGAGGTCCCGGATCGCCGGCAGTTCGTCGACCGTATCGGCGCAGACGGTCGTGTTGATCTGGAGCGGCAGCCCTGCCTCGCGGGCCGCCTCCGCGGCCGCGACCGTCTGGTCGAAACTGCCCGCCTCGCCCCGGAAGGCGTCGTGGCTCGCGGCGCTCCCGCCGTCGATACTGAGCGCCATCCGCCGGAGACCAGCGTCGGCGAGGTCCTCGATGACCGCGGGGGTCAGCGACCCCGTCCCGCTCGGCGTGAGCGTCATCCCCAGCCCCTGCTCCGTCCCGTACTCGACCAGGTCGATCAGGTCGTCGCGTGCCAGCGGGTCGCCGCCCGACAGGACGACGAGCTGTCCATCGCCGAACTTCCGGGCCTCGTCGAGCAGCGCCTTCCCCTCGCTCGTCGTGAGTTCGTCGGGGTGGCGGCGCTCCTGAGCGTCCGCGCGGCAGTGCTCGCAGGCGAGTTCGCACGCCTGGGTCACCTCCCACACCAGCACGAACGGCCGCTCGTCGAGGTCGACGGCGCTCGGCCGCACGCTCACCCCTCCTCCGACGTGGTCTCCTCCGTCGCAGCGGCCTCCGGGGCTCCCGTCTCGGCGTCGTCGCCGACGCGGGCGCGGGTTACGTGCCCCCCGCAGCCGCACTGCTCGACGTACTCCAGGTCGACGCCGTCGAACGCCGCCCGGAGCTCCTCGTACAGATACGTTTCGGGGTGCCCGTGGTCCCCGTGCGTGACGAGGTTGACGTGGTTGCCCGGGGCCGTGTGGGTGACGGCATCTCTGGCCTGCTCGACGACGAGGTCCCGGTCCTCGGCGTGGACCGGCTTCTCCAGGTTCGCCGACCAGGAGTTGTCGTGGACGCGGTCGGTCACCGGCTCGATGTCGTCGTGTGATACGGAGCCCATGGTCGTGAGATGGCGCTCCCCGGCGGAAACCCGTCCCCCGAACCTGTTCGGGGCAACGGCTTGTCCCGTCACGGCCGAACCGTCGCACATGTCCGAAGCGACCGGCCCCACGGACGACCAGCTCGCGGCCATCAACGCGCCGACCGACCGACCGCGCGAACTGCTCGACGCCCGCGAACTCCCGCCGCCGCAGCCGCTGAAGCGGACGCTGGAACTGCTGACGGAACTGGACGACGGGACCCTGCTCGTCCAGCTAAACGACCGCGCGCCGCAGCACCTCTACCCGAAACTGGAGGACCGCGGGTACCGGTACGACACCATCGGCGAGGACCCGGTCGTCACGGCGGTGTGGAAACCGTAGGTTCGGTGAGAGCGGTGGTCGGTGCGGTAAGAGACGATAGGTGCAGCGAGAGTCGATAGAGACGGCGGGAGGAACAGCGGGTGCGGAGGGAGGGGATCCGTGGGTGCGGTGGTTTACTTCTTCGGGAGCGTCGCGACGAACTCGTTCTCGTCGCGGCGTTCGACCTCGTACCCCTCGGCGTCGAACGACTCCACTTCGGCTTTCATCTCGTAGAACAGGGGCTTGGGTTCGTGGTCGTTGACCAGCGTCAGCGCCTCGCCGCTGTCTAGATCCCCGAAGGCGTCGTGGATCTTGGGGTGGCGTTCCGGCGGCGGCACGTCGCGCAGGTCGAGCGTTCGGTCCGTCATGCGGGCGAAGCTTCTCTCCCGTCGTGCGAAGTCATTCCTCCGAACGTGTTCGTGCTCAGGCGTGCTCGATCTCGACCCGCCACTCGTCGTCGGCGACGCGGTCGGTCTCGTACGTAAACCCCCGCTGTTCGAGCACCTGATACAGCGGCTCCGGTTCGAAACTGTTGACGAGGACGAACGTCTCGTCCGCGTCCAGGGCGTCCAGTTCCGCCACGATGTCGCTGAACGGTTCCCCCTCGATCTCTCTGGCGTCGAGCGTTCGGTCGGGCGTGTCGGTGCTCATCGCGTCCGTCCCTTCGATCGGTTGTGTCCTTGCCGTTCTCCCGACCATGTTCGCTGGCCCGTTCGCGTCGCCTTCCCTGTTGACCGAACAAGTTCGGGAATACTTATTGTCCCCCGCCGTTCAAACGTCCGTACATGCCCCAGGCGCAACTCACGCTGTCGATACCCGAGCAGACCTGGATCGGTGACCTCTCCAGATCCTACCCCGAGGCGCGCGTCCGGATCCTCGCGGCGCTGGCCGGCGAGTCCGCCGGGGTCGGTCTCGCCGAGATAGCGTCGCTGAACCTCCCCGACCTGATCGGCGAGATGGCAGCGTACGACGAGGTGACCGACGTCGAGCTCCTGCAGGAGTACGAGGACGAGGCGCTGGTGCAGTTCGAGACCACGATGCCGCTGCTGCTGTTCGCGGTGCAGGACTCCGGCGTCCCGCTGGAGATGCCGTTCGACATCGAGGGCGGCGAGGCCGAGTGGACGCTGACGGCGCCTCAGGACCGGCTCTCGGAACTGGGCGAACAGCTCGAGACGTTCGGCGTCACCTTCACCGTCGACTACGTCCAGCAGACCATCGAGTCGGACAACCTCCTCACCGAGCACCAGTTAGAGCTCGTCCGGACCGCCGTCGCGGAGGGCTACTACGACACGCCGCGGACGTGTTCGCTCACCCAGCTCGCCGAGACGCTCGACATCGCCAAGTCGACCTGTTCGGAGAGCCTTCACCGGGCGGAGGAGAAGATCGTAAAGCAGTTCTTGCAGGACGCGGACGCGATGCCCGAACGGTGACCGCGTCCCGAACGAACTTTACGTCCTTCATGCTACATCTCCGATAATGGTGCGGGACCCCTTTCGCGACGACGACGCGCCAGGTCTACAGGATGTCCTCGACGCGCTGGACGACCCGGACTGCCGCGCCATCATCACCGAACTCGAAGCGCCCATGACAGCAAGTGAACTCTCCGACGCGGCCGACGTACCGCTGTCGACCACCTACCGCAAGCTCGACCTCCTCACGGAGGCGTCGCTGCTCTCCGAGATGACCGAGATCCGGTCCGACGGTCAGCACACCACCCGCTACGAGATCGACTTCGAAGAGGTCCGGATCGCCCTCGACGAGGAGCAGTCGTTCGAGGTGGGGATCGCCCGCCCCGAGCGCTCGCCCGACGAGCAGCTCGCCGCGATGTGGTCGGAGGTGCGCAAGGAGACATGACGCATCCCTTCATCATCGTCGGCCTCAAGACCGCGACGCTGTTTCTGGGCGGCATGATCACCTTCTACGCCTTCCGGGCGTACCGGCGGACGCACTCGCCGGCGCTGCGGGCGCTCGCCATCGGGTTCGGCGCGATCACGATCGGGTCTCTAACGGCGGGCGCGATGGACCAACTGCTCGCCGTGGACCGTCAACTGGCGCTGATCGTCGAGAGCGGCCTGACCGCCATCGGGTTCGGGGTCATCCTCTACTCGCTGCACGCGGACTAGGGGCGTTCCGTCCGACGTTTTTGAGCCCCGGAACGGTGGTGTACCCGTGTGGGTAGCCGACACACTCGCTCGAACGCGTTCGGGAGTAGCGCCACCGTCTCCCGGGGTCATCTCCCGGTATGGCGCGCATCGTTGACGACGCGACGGAACTCGTCGGATCGACGCCGCTCGTCCGCCTGAACTCCTTCGGCGGCGTGCTGGCGAAACTGGAGCAGTACAACCCCTACTCCGTCAAGGACCGCATCGCCCGCGAGATGGTCGAGGCGGCCGAGGCGGCCGGCGAACTGGACGCGGACGCGACGGTCGTCGAGCCGACCAGCGGCAACACGGGGATCGGCCTCGCGTTCGTCTGCGCGGTGGAGGGGTACGACCTGACGCTGACGATGCCGGAGTCGATGAGCGAGGAGCGGCGCAAACTGCTCGCGAGCATGGGCGCGGACCTCGTGCTGACCGACGCCGACGACGGGATGAGCGGCGCTATCGACGCCGCGAAGGAGCGCAGTCGCGGCGACGACGCCGTGATGCTCCGGCAGTTCCGGAACGAGGCGAACCCGCGCGCACACCGCCTCACGACCGGCAAGGAGGTGTGGGAGGCGACCGACGGCGAGGTCGGCGCGTTCGTCGCCGGCGTCGGCACCGGCGGCACCGTCACGGGCGTCGCAGAGTACCTGACCGAGATCCGCGACGCGGACGCCGATATCGTCGCGGTGGAACCGGAGCGTTCGGCGGTCCTCTCCGGCGAAGAACCCGGCGACCACGGCATTCAGGGGATCGGTGCGGGGTTCGTGCCCGAGGTGCTGCGCGAGGCGCTGATCGACGAGATCGAGACCGTCCACCGCGAGGACGCCGTCGCCGCGGCGCGCCGCCTCGCCCGCGAGGAGGGGATCGTCGCGGGGCTCTCGTCCGGGGCGGCGCTGGTCGCGGCCGAGCGCGTTGCCGAGCGCGACCCAGACGGTCCGGTCGTCACCGTCCTCCCCGACTCGGGCGAGCGGTACCTCTCGACGGACCTGTACGAGTAGTCCGCGACGTGCCGGTCGCCGGCGGGGCGGTTCGTCCCCCGGCGCGAGGGCGCTCGTGGCCTTCTCGCGCCGTGGGAATTTCGATGCCGGTATTAGTGGGTCCGCACGTACCTCAGAACACACTATGACCGAGAACGCTTCGACGACCGCCGTTGGCCGCCGCGATCTGCTGAAGGCGGCCGGCGCTGCCAGCATCGCCGCGACCGCCGCTGCGGCCCCCGGGAGCGCCCAGGAAGACGGCTACGGCGACTGGTTCAGCGACGTCAGCAACTTCGACGGTACCGAGGACATGACCGGGCAGGACCAGGTGACCGTCGAGGTCGGCGTCGAGGCCAACGACGGGTACTTCGGGTTCGGCCCCGCCGCCGTCCGCGTCGACCCTGGCACCGAGGTTGTCTGGGAGTGGACCGGGCAGGGCGGACAGCACAACGTGGTCCACGACGGCGGCCAGTTCGAGAGCGACCTCGTTCAGGAAGCGGGATCGACCTTCTCGCACACGTTCGACGGCGAGGAGGGCGTCTACCTGTACGCCTGCACCCCCCACCAGTCGCTCGGTATGAAGGGCGCGGTCGTCGTCGGCGACGTCGAGGTCGACGACGAGGCGGCCGGCGGCGGTGGCGGCGGCGACGGTGGCGGCGGCGAAGGCGGTGACGGCGAAGGCGGTGAAGGAGGCGGCGAGGAGAGCGACTACGGCGGCGGCGGCCCCGGCATCGACGCCGGCGACTTCGACAGCACGCTCGTCGGCGCGAGCATGGTCGCGGCATTCGTCTCGCCGCTCCTCTTCGCGATCTTCCTGTTCACTCGCCGTCGCGGGTCGGAGTCGGAAGCCCACTACCCGAAGTGATCACTCGCCGGCGAGGTACGCGAGTTGGGCGGTCAGCTCCCGGCGACGCTGGCGCGCGATGATCGTCGCGTCGAGCAGGTCGCCGAGGGGTCCGGCTCCGACGGCGAACTCCGTCGTCGCGGTGAGGGTGGTCGCCCCCTCGCGTTCGTCGCCGGCTCCCCCGCTCTCATCCCCGCCCTGGGACTCCGTGACCTCGTACCGGGTCACCATCTCCTCGAAGATCCCGTCGACCTGCTCGTAGGCCAGGGCGGCGTCGGACTCGATCACCGACACCGTCAGTTCCATCGTGGCGAGGCTGACGTGGTTGACCACGCGGACCCGGTCGCCGTCGACGTGCACCTCGTCGAACCCGGCGGCGTCCATGAGCGCGTCGAGGTCCCGGAGGCGGTCGACCGCGAGTTCGGGCGAAACGTCCGCCGTTCGGGAGACGGAGACCGTCTTCATGTCCCTGGGTTCGCTTCCGGGACGCTTGAACTACGCGGTGGGTTTTCACTGGGTGAGAATGCCCGCCTGTTTATACCTCACTGAACGGCGCAGTCGTCGGTAGGCAGATGCCATGTATCCACAAGAACTCGTGATCGTCGCGAGCAAGACGGCGACGCTCCTCTGTGGGGGCCTCGTGACGACGCTCGCGTACCGGGCGTACCTCCGGACGCGCTCGCCGGCGCTGCGGGCGCTCGCGTTCGGTCTCGGCTTCGTCACCGTCGGCGCGCTGATCGCCGGCGGCCTTCACCAGCTGGTCGGCGTCCCCATCGAGACGGGCATCGCGGTCCAGGGCGCGTTCACCGCGCTCGGGTTCGTCGTGCTCGCGTACTCGCTGTACGCCAACTCCGCGACCGAGGAATCGCGCAGTCCCGTCTCCGGCGACGAGATCGGTCGATAACGCCGCCCCAACGCCGCGTGATCGCGGCACGGATAGCCGCTGGTCCGTCCCCGCCCGCGTTTCTCGCGTGGCCCTACGGCCCCGCCCGTCGCGACCCGCAAGCCGTTTGTTCGCCCCGCCGCAAGGGGTGGCAGTGACCGATTCAGAGGAGCCGAACGCGGAGTCCGACCCGTCTTCGGATCCGGAGCCGGATCCGACCACGGACGCGGAACCGGAACCGAACCCGAGTCCGGACGCGGACCCGGTATCGCTGGACGCGTTCCACGACGTGCTGGAAGACCGCGATCGCCCGGTCGTGACGGCGAGCGAGGTCGCCCGCCGGCTCGACCGCTCGCAGGCCGCGGCCGACGACGCCCTCTCCGCGCTCGCCGAGTCGGACGACGTCGAGCGGCTCGACGTGGAGAACGACCCCGTCGTCTGGTTCCCGTCGGACTGGGCCGCGCTGGCCGACCGCGAGCGCGTGACCCTGTTCCCGGAGCGCCGCGAGATCGTCGTCGACCAGCCGACGCAGTTCACCCGCGCGCAGCTGTCGCAGTTCGCGCACCTCGCCGACACCAACGGCTCCGGCGGCTACGTGTACGAACTCCGGCGGGAGGACGTCTGGCAGGCGCCGTACGACTCCCTCGACGACCTGCTCCGGACCGTCCGGCAGGTCCTGCCCGAGTCCTCGCCCCACGTCGAGGCGTGGATCGAGGACCAGTGGAAGCGCGCCCACCAGTTCGTCCTCCGGACCCACGAGGAGGGCTACACCGTCCTCGAAGCCGCGAGCGACGACCTGATGGGCAACGTCGCCCGACAGAAGCTCGACGACGGCCAGCTGCGCGCGCCCATCGAGGACGACGTCTCCTGGGTCGCCGAGGACCGCGTCGCCGAGGTCAAGCGGATCCTCTACGAGGCGGGCTACCCGGTGCAGGACGAGCGCGACCTGGACGAGGGCGACGCCCTCGACGTGGAACTGAACGTCGACCTGCGACACTACCAGCGCGAGTGGGTCAGCGAGTTCACCGACGTGAAGTCGGGCGTGCTCGTCGGCCCGCCCGGCAGCGGCAAGACCGTCGCCGCGATGGGCGTGCTCGCGGCGGTCGGCGGCGAGACGCTGATCCTCGTCCCCAGCCGGGAACTCGCCAGCCAGTGGCGCGACGAACTGCTCGCCCGCACGACGCTCACCGCCGACCTGATCGGGGAGTACCACGGCGGGAAAAAGCAGATCCGGCCCGTCACCATCGCGACGTACCAGACCGCGGGCATGGACCGGCATCGGCAGCTGTTCGACGAGCGCCGGTGGGGACTCATCGTCTACGACGAGGTGCACCACGTGCCGTCGGCGGTGTACCGCCGGAGCACCGAACTCCAGACCAAGCACCGCCTCGGCCTCTCCGCCACCCCGATCCGGGAGGACGACCGCGAGAAGGACATCTTCACGCTCATCGGGCCGCCCATCGGCACCGACTGGGACGCGCTGTTCGAGGCCGGGTTCGTTCAGGAACCGGAGGTCGAGATCCGGTACGTGCCCTGGGGATCCGACGAGCGACAGGAGGAACACGCGAGCACGAAGGGCCACGACCGCCGGCAGGTCGCGGCGACGAACCCCGCGAAGCTCCGCGAGGTGCGCCACCTGCTCGCGACCCACCGCGACGCGAAGGCGCTCGTCTTCGTCGAGTACCTCGACCACGGCGACGCGCTCGCGGAGGCGCTGAACGTCCCCTTCCTCAGCGGCGAGACGCGCCACGCGCGCCGCGAGAAGCTCCTCTCGGAGTTCCGCCACGGGCAGCGCGACACGCTCGTCATCTCCCGGGTGGGCGACGAGGGGATCGATCTCCCCGACGCCGACATGGTCATCGTGGCTTCGGGCCTCGGCGGATCGCGCCGCCAGGGTGCCCAGCGCGCCGGCCGGGCGATGCGACCGGCGGGCAACGCCCTGATGTACGTCCTCGCGACCCGCGGAACGACGGAGGAGGACTTCGCGAAGCGCCAGGTCCAGCACCTCTCCGCGAAGGGGATCCGCGTCCGCGAACAGGACGCCGAAACGGCGGACTGACCCGCGGGCTCTCGATCGCTGCTCGCACGGCGGGTCGTCGGCCGCGAACTGTTGATCAGTCGCGAGGAAGCGATGGCCTAACGCGGATACGAACGTGATAACAAAGGCCGGATCGACACGAGTAATACGTACTCACTATGCTCCATCGGTTCACATACTTCGATGACTGCGTCGCTCTCGCTTCGGCACGTCTCGACCCCAGAGACCGGTGCGGCAGGGGAACCGGCCGCGAGCATCGCCTCGAACCGCTCACGGGCCATCGCGACGGCCGATGTCCCTCGTGACTGATGCGCGTTCTACAACTCGTCACGAACGGCGGCGCGCGCTTCTTCGAGCAACAGATCGAGGCGCTCGAGGCCAGAGGGGTCGAGTGCACGACGCTCAGCCTCTCGTCGAAGACGCAGCAGGACGCCGACCAGACCCGTTCGATCGGGACGTACTTCGAACTGTACCCCAAGGTCCTCAAGCAGTCGTTCGAGTCCCACGACCTCGTCCACGCGAACTACGGTCTCACGGCGCCGCACGCGCTGGCGCAGCCGAACCTCCCGGTCGTGCTCTCGCTGTGGGGGTCGGACCTGATGGGGCCGGCCGCCCCCGTCTCGAAGTTCTGCGCGCAGTACTGCGACGCGGTCATCGTGATGTCCGAACGGATGGCCGACGAACTCGACTGCGACTGTTACGTGATCCCGCACGGGGTCGACCTGAACCGGTTCCAACCACGTTCGCCACGGGAAGCGAAGGAGGAACTCGGCTGGGACCCCGACAAGAAGCACGTCCTCTTCCCGTACGCCTCCGAGCGGGAAGTCAAGAACTTCTCGCGCGCCGACCGCGTGGCCGCCGCCGCCGACGAGCGCGTCGACGCCGACGTCGAACTACACCAGGTGTACGGTATCCCGCACAAGCGCGTCGCCGTTCACATGAACGCGGCCGACGCGCTCCTCATCACGTCGAAGCGGGAGGGCTCCCCGAACACGGTCAAGGAGGCGCTCGCCTGCAACACGCCGATCGTCTCGACCGACGTCGGGGACGTCCCCGAGCGGCTGGAAGACGTCCACCTGTCGCACGTCGGCCGTACCGACCAGGAGCTCGTCGACGCGCTCGTCGACGTCCTGGTCGCCGATGAAGCCTCTGACGGCCGGAAGGAGGCTCAGGAGATAAGTTTGGAACGCATGGGCGAACGCATCGCGGGCGTCTATCAGGACGTCCTCGCGGACCAGTAAACGGAACGGAAAGCGTGACCGAACGAACGTCGCTCCGAGCGGATGACGGCGGGTCCGCGAGCGGCGGCACGATACCGGCGCGTCTCCTGCCCGCCGCTTCGGACTACGCACCCGGATCGCAGATCGGCACTGTCATTTTTTCCTTCGTAGACGGATCCTATCGGAAATTCGGCCGATCTCCCCGTTCGCCTGCTCGCTGTAAGGAGCTTATAACAACAAACCAATACGAGCCAGTAACACGAAAATGATATCTCGGATCGAGGGTCGAACGAACCGTAGCGAAGGCGCACGCGGCCGACGCCGTTCTACGAGCGCGGTTTCCGCAGCCGGCGTCGGGTCCAGGGCCACCTCGGCGCGGCGCGGCGACCAACTGTCGGACGGGGTGGATCGCTCGTGATGGAGGACGCCGAGTACGCGCTCTGTCTCACCCACGACGTCGACCGTCCGTACAAGACGTACCAGTCGCTGTACTACGCGATCACGGAGCGCGACCCGTCTCACCTGCGGTCGCTCGCCCCGGGTGCGAACCCGTACTGGCAGTTCGAGACGGTGATGGAGTTAGAGGAGGAGCTCGGCGTGCGGTCGGCGTTTTACTTCCTCAACGAGAAACACCTCTTCCGGGAGAAGTCCCCGACCGACTGGTTCCGGCTGGAAAACTGGAAGCGGTACATCGGCCGGTACGATATCGAGTCGCCGGAGATGGTCGACGTCATCCAGACGCTCGACGACGGCGGGTGGGAGATCGGGCTGCACGGCTCTTACGAGTCCTACACCGACCCGGAGCGCCTGAAATACGAGAAGGAGGCGCTCGAGGACGTCCTCGGCCACTCGATCACCGGGTGCCGCCAGCACTACCTCAATCTCTCTATCCCCGAGACGTGGCGATACCACCGGGAGATCGGGTTCCAGTACGACGCCAGTCTCGGAGCGAAGACCGAGTACGGCTTCAAGTACGGCGACGACGTCAAGCACCCCTTCGACGACGAGTTCGCGGTGTTCCCCCTGACCATCATGGAGGTGGGTCTCCCCGGAGTGTCGACCGACATCGAGGGCGCCTGGGAGGAGTGTCGCCGCATCCTCGACGAGGCCGGGGAGCGCCAGGCCGTCGTCACCATTCTCTGGCACCTCCGCATGTTCAACGAACAGGAGTTCCCCGGGTATCGCCGTCTCTACCGTCGTATCGTCGAATACGCGCTCGAACAGGGCGCGTGGGTGGGCCCGCCCGAGGAACTGTACGAGGAGATCGTTCAGGAGGGCACGACCCCAAACACGCTCGGATAGCCCTTTCTGGATACCGTTTCGTGTCGGGCCTTCGCCCCCTTACGTACGAGGGGGTGCGGCCGGCTTACTCGGTCGAGATTTCGAGGTAGACGGTCCGATAGGCGTTCTCCATCGACGGGTCTTCCGGAGGCTCGCCCTTGTAGAGGAGGACGGCGACTCTGATGTCGTCGCCCGTCATCTCGGGTTCGAGCGTGAGCCGTTCCCGTGTGGACTCGTTTTGGCCGACGCTGGCCTGGAACCGCTGGAGCTCTTCGGTCTCCAGGACCGACGCGTTCCCGTCCGAGAAGTCGACGCGCTGGGTCTCTACGACGGCGGTGTACTCCACGGGTTCGCCCTCGTGGTTCGACACGCCGACGGTGAGCGGGAGTTCGCCGTCGCCCCCGACCTCCGTCGTGTAGTTCGTGGCGACGAGTTCGCCCGACTCGTTCTCCGAGAGGAGATAGAGTTCGGTGTGAGGGTCCTCTTGCGGGGCCTCCGCGACGGCGTACGCACCGGTCGCCAGCACGACCAGGAGCGCCCCTACGGCCATGACCGTCCACAGCTGCTCCCTGCCGGGCTTGCGGACGAAGTCCCCCGACAGCACGGACGCGACGGCCGGCCCCACCGGGAGTTCGTAGCGGCGGTGCCGGTCGATCTGCCCCCGACGAACGGCGCCGACGAGGAGCAGAACCGCCGACAGCACGCCGACGATCGCGACGAGCGGAACCGGTTCGATCCCGACGGGCGTGAAGTTCAACGCGATAGCGATAGTGCTGACGAGCACGATAGTCCCGCCGAGCGAGTACGCGAGCCGCTCGGCGACGTTTATTCCGCCGGAGAACGGCGACGCATCGTACAGCGGCGTGTTGTCCGACTTCGAGGGCCGGCTGGGAAACAGCACCGTCGTCAGGGCGTATCCAGGAACGAACAGGAGGAGGGGGAGGCCGAAAAGGACCTGTAGCGGCCCGATCTCACTCGTGACAGCGAGTGCTGCCCCCACGATCACCAACAACAGTAACGGGACGTCAAGCGGTACCTTCTCGGTCAGACCGTCAGTCATTCGCCTCTTTCTGAGCCGACAACAGCACTTTGTTATACTCTCTATTCTAGTGGTAACTCGGTCAAAAATGTAGATGAGTATTCATAAGGTAGGTTTCGGGACGGCTAACAGCCCTATTCCGCTCATAACAATGTGGTCAGGATACCAGAGGGGCGGGTGTGGACGAGAGCGGGGACAGTCCTTCAGTAGACCGTCGTCGGTTTCTCAAAGCGCTGGGAGCCACGGCAGCGACGGGAGCGCTCGCGGCGTGTTCGCGACGGCAGGACTCCCCCGACGAGGAGGACCAGGAGCGAACCGTCGCCGGAGAGATCTCCGAGTACGCGGAGAGCGGCGCGGACTCGCGGACGTTTCTCGACCAGTTCGAGAACATCGTCGACGTCGCCGCCGTCGCGGAGAGCGACGGGGGCCTGACGCCTTTCGACCCGGTGGTCGAGGAGCACGGCGTCGACAGCACGCTGTTCATCTTCGGCGACGGCCGGTACGAACTCGAGGAGATGCATTTCACGGACGTCGAGCGCGTCGGCATGATCGCCGCCGACGGGGCCGAGCCGGCCATCGTTCCGGGCGGCGAGGTCCGAAGCGATACGGACTGGGTCTCCCTTATCGACGCCGACCACGTCTACATCGACGGGCTCCGTCTCGACTTTCGCGACGACGGTACGGGGGGCGAGATCACGATCGCCGGTTCGGGCGACATCACCGTCAGAAACGTCTCGGCGATCGGGCGGTTCAACGCCGACAACCACAGCGTCTTCCAGATAGAGACGTACGACGGTCGCGCCGTCTTGGAGTCCGTGGAGCTGCGGGGCGACCCCGATTCGGAAGCGAGCGTGAGCGGCGTGTACGTCGGCCGCAACCACTCAGGCGTGATCACGATCGAGAACTGCGTGTTCGAGGACTTCTCGAACAACGGGATATACGCGTCTGATCCGGGTCGGTCGGACGGGGCGGGGGGCGTCGTTCACGTCGACGACTGTCTGCTCAGGAACAACAACGTCGCTTCGGTCCGCCTCGGCGGTCCGGGGTCGTCGGTGCGGAACACGCGGATCGAAGTCCCACGTGCGCCTCCGACTCACGGGACTGGAATGAACGCACGCGGGATCCGACTCCGCACCGGACACGACCACGTCGTCGAGAACTGCACCCTCGTGTTCGGGTCCGATGCCGGCTTCTCCTACGGCGCGATCAAGTTTCACCCGGAGTCGGGCGGTGCGACGATTCGGGACACTGACGTCCGGATGGACGCCGATTATCCGGCCATCAACACGGAACCGCCGGCAGGCGACCGCGACGGTTCGGTCACGGTAGAGAACGTGACGATAACTGGCGCCGCCAACGGCGGGCGAGCGGTCGACGTGGTTGGCCGCCCGGGGTCCGTGATCCGGCAGTCCTGTATCCACCAGACGGGCGACCATCGGAACGGGATCGTGTTCACCGACGCGGACAACTGTCAGGTAGCGAATACGACGATCACGGTATCTCGCGACGCCATCGTCACTCACAACTCGTCCGTCGAGGTCGAGAACGTCGAACGTGGCCCCACCTGCGGGGAGTAAGCGGCCGTTAATGGGGGTATTAACGGCGGTACGGAGATCATAAATCGGAGCTTGGAAACCGCAGCCCCCGGATCCGTGCTCCTGCCCGCGGTAGGATCGCATTACTCCACTCCGTAATAGATGCTTCTCGAGAGAGTTGTCTCATTCGAGAATGGTAATTAAATAATGCGTACTGGTGGCCATTACGACGTTCTTACTCTAATGTGGTTATGATACCGTAAGAACAGTAATTAAGTAATGCTGGCTTTCGCCGATTATGGTAAACGGCCATGCGGACGACGAAACGGGTAAGGATGTCGTTACTGACGGAGACGATCGGAAAGGTTCACTTATCGACCGGCGGTCGTATCTGAAAGCCGCCGCCGGCGTGGTTTCGGCGGGCGCCGCTTCTAGCGTCCTCTCCGGTACCTCCAGCGCACGCAGCCAGTACGACACGGTCGTCGACGTGGTCGACGCCGGGGCGGACCCGACCGGTAGCGACCCGATCGACGGCGTCATCAACCAGCACGCTGGCGACAACACGGTGCTGGTCTTCCCCGACGGTACGTACCGCCTCGACGGTCTCTCGCTCTCCGGACTCAACAACTTCGGCATGATCGCTGCCGACGGTGCGGAGCCCGCACTCCGCCCTGGCAACGTCAGTAGCCGGAACTGGATCTCGCTGACCGGCGTCTCGAACATCGAGATCGACGGCATCGATTACGACTGGCAGGGCCGCGGCGGTCGCACCTATATCCGCGCGAACGGCGACGTGTCGATCAACGGCCTGAACGTCCGCGGCCGGATCCGCCGAAAGCACGGCGAGGGGATGTTCATGCGCGTCGACGTGGTCGACGGCAGCGCCACGGCCCAGGTCACGAACTGTCACTGGGTCGGCCCGCGCCGCGGCGACGGCGACAACGCGGTCGGCTTCTACACCGGTCGCAACCACGCCGGGACGATCGTCCTGCGGAACATGCATCTGGAGAACTTCTCGAACAACGCGGTGTACGCCTCCGACCCCGGTCGGTCCAACGGCAGCGGCGGCCGCACCATCGTCGAGGACTCCACGTTCAAGAACAACAACGTCGCCGCGGTCCGTCTCGGCGGTCCCGGATCGGTCTGTCGCAACAACCTCATCGTCAACGACGAGAAGGTGCCCGGTCACGGGACCGGCATCAACGCCCGCGGCGTCCGGATCCGGAACGGCCGCAACATTCTCGTCGAGAACTGCGACTTCATCTACGGCCCGAACGCGTCGCGCTCCCAGGGCGCTATCAAGTTCCACCGCGAGGGCGGTAGCGCGATGATCCGCGATTCGCGCATCCAGATGGACGCCGATTACCCCGCTATCAACGCCCGCACGCCCGCCATCGGCGGCGACACCTCGGTCGTCGTCGACAACGTCAGCGTCACCGGCGACGCGGACGGCGGCCGCGCCATCTCCATCCAGGACCGCGACGGCTCCGCGGTTCGCAACAGCTGTATCCACCAGACCGGGCAGGACCGCCACGGCGTCGTGTTCGAGAACTCGAGCAACTGCGCGGTCGAGAGCTCGAACATCAACGTCTCCGGTCGCGCCGTCGTGATGCGGAGCTCGGACGGGACGACGTCGAACATCACGAAGAACGACTCCTGTCCCGCCCCGACCCGGGACGGTGATACGGGAAACAGTAGCGACCGGTCCGAGATGCCGGTCCTCGACGTCGTCTCGGTCGACGGCGGACCGAAGTTCTCCTACGAGTTCACCGCCAGCGGCGACGTCGAGCGCGTTCTTTACGGCAACGGTCCCGTCTCCGAGTCGAACGACGAAGTGGTCGCGAACGACGACGGGACGGTCACCGTGTCCGGCGTGACCGGGAACGGCTACGGTGACGCGTACCGACTCGCGTCGACGGACGTCGTTCAGGAGTTCACGGCGAGCGTGAACGCGGAGAACTACGTCCTCCGACTCGACGGCACCGAGGTCACCGCGGACGAACTCGTCTCCGCGACTGACGGCTCGTCGGACGGATCCACGGACGGTTCGGGCGGTTCGACCGACGGTTCGACCGATGGTTCGTCGGACGGGTCCACGGACGGTTCGACCGACGACTCGAGTCAGTCGACCGAGCACTCCCTCCGTATCGTCGGCAAGGGTACGGCGACGAACTACGAGTTCACCGCCAGCGACGCCCTCGAAGGCGCCGACAGCTCCCTCGAGACGTGGGACGCCATCGACGGGACGACGGCGTCCGGCTGGGTCACTTCCTCCGGCCACGAGGACGCCTTCGCCGTCGTCGGCGAAGTGACCGAGTTCACCTTCCTGGAAGGCGACGCCGACGTCTACGTCGACGGCCAGCTCGTCGACGACCCCGTCGCCGCCACCGGGTCCACCGACTCCACGGACGGCTCGGGCGACTCTACCGACGACACCTCCGACTCGACGGCGCTCCCGAACTCGCTCGTGGTCGACGGGACCCAGTCGGGCACGCGGAGCACCTACCGGTTCAAGGTGACCGGCGACATCGAGAAGGACGCCGATCTCGGCAGCATCAACGACGGTGACGTCGTCGCCGACGGCCACGCGGAAGGGTTCGTCGCCGGCGGTAAGGACGGGTACCGGTTCTCCGGTCAGGTGACCGAACTGCACCTGGACGGGAACGCCCACATCGAGTTCAACAGCCAGTAGGCGGTCGTCGTCCGTTCGCTGCTCTCCTTTTCGTTCGGGAACGCCTGCCTGTAAGTGGTCTATTACAAAGCCTCGATGCTGACGTAGCCACTGGTGATGAACACCGATCGTCCCCGCCGTGCGCGTCCGTCTGAGAGTCTCCAGCTGCTCCGCCCGACTGTTTCGCGCTACGACCGGCGACCCTAGCGGATCACCGATGACGATCAAGGACCGACTTCTCCGGGGGTTAAAGGCGTCTCTGTTCGGGCAGCTAGCGTCGAAGGTCTCGAACGCGGTGCTGATGCTGCTGCTCACTCGGTACCTCCTCGAACCGAGCGAGTACGGCCTGCTCAACTTCGCGCTCTCGGTACTCGCGATCGGTCAACTGTTCGGGAGCCTCGGACTGTCGAAGTCCGCGGCGCGCTACGTCAACCAGTATCTGGCGGAAGACGAGTCGCAGATCCCCTTCATCCTGCGGCGGACGACGCTGTACATCCTCGTCATGCTGGTCGGTGTCGGCGCCGTCATCGGCCTCTTCCGCGAGCAGATCGCTCGGCTCGTCGGCGAACCCGCGATGGTGCCGTTCCTGCTCGTCGGCATCGGGTACGTCGCGTTCTACACGTACATGAACTACCTCCGACTCGTGTTTCAGGCGTTCAATCGCGTGCCCCTGTCCGCGGCGCTCACCAGTATCGAGGGGGTCGGCCGACTGGTGTTCGCCGCCGGGTTCGTCGTGCTCGGCTTCGGGGCTCTCGGTGCGTTCGTCGGCTACACGATGAGCTACCTCGTCGGGGTCGTCGTCGGAGTTCCGCTGCTGTACAAACTCTATGCGTCGTTCGATCCCTCCGACCGTCCCGAGCCCGGACTGTCGCGCCGGATACTGGAGTACAGCGTTCCGACGACGATCATCAAGGCCGGCGTCCGCCTCGACCGAAAGGTCGACGTCGTGTTGGTCGGGGCGTTGCTCACGAACGCGGCGGTCGGCTACTACACGCTCGCGACGCAACTCGTCAACTTCATCGCCATCCCCGCGGCATCGCTCGGGTTCACGATAACGCCGACGCTCGGGGAACAGAAGGCGGGCGACGACTCGGGGCGCGCGGGCGAGATCTACCAGACCTCCCTCGAGTACACGCTCCTGTTTTACGTGCCGGCGAGCGTCGGTCTCTTCCTCGTGGCGGAGCCGACGATCCGCCACGTCTTCGGGACGGACTACCTCGGAGCGGTCCCCGTGTTGCAGGTGCTGAGCGGCTTCGTCATCCTTCGCGCGATCAACCAGCTCACCAGCGACGCGCTCGACTACCTCGGCCTCGCCCGGATCCGCGCGTACGCGCTGGGCGGCATGGCCCTGCTCAACTTCGGGCTGAACCTCCACCTCATTCCCATCTACGGCGTCGTCGGCGCCGCTGCCGCGACGATGTTCACGTACACGCTGTACACCATCGTCAACGTCTACTACATCGACGACCAGCTGTCGCTCGACCTGCGCGACCTCGCGACCACCGTCGGCGTCATCTGCGGTATCTCCATGGCGCTCGGGGTCGCGGTCGTCCTCCTCCGGTCGTTCATCGTCGACCTCCCGACGCTGTTCGCCGTCGTCCTCGCCGGCGGACTCGTCTGGGCGCTTCTCACCACTGCTAGCGGACTAGTCGACGTTCGGACGCTGTACGGGGATATCGTCGGATCCTAAGGTATGTTACAACGGTGCGTAAGAAGGGAATAACAAGGTGTTTTGATAGTATAGTGGGCGATATGTCGATACGGCAGCGGACGCTGCACTTCACAACAAATCCGAGAAATCTAGTCGCTATCGTCGGTCTGTTAGGGCTGATCGGGCTGGGTCTGGCGTTCTTCCTGCCGAACGCGTACACGCTCACCATCCCACCCCTGCTCCTCGCGGGGGCGGTCGGCTCTCTGGCCGTTCGTAAGCACGAGTACGACGTCGAGTGGCCGGCGCTACCGAACGAGGCGGCCCTGTTCGGCTACCTCATGCTAATACTGGCGACGCTGGTCCTCTACCTGACCAGCGGATACGCCCGCACACTCCCGGTTCACGTTCTGACGCTCACGACGTACGCCGTGGTCGTCTTTCTCGTCTTCTATCTCGACAGCATGGCGCTCCCGCTCGCGATGCTGCTCTCGACGGGGATCGTTCACCGCGCGCTCATCTACTACTCGAGCGCCGCCCCGATCGGTCTCGACGGTCTCTTCCACCTCCGGATGGCGGAGGAGATCGCGGCGACCGGAAGCATGGCACCGCTCGTTGCCGCCGAGTCGAAGTACTGGTTCTCGCCCCTCTATCACGTCCAGACCGCTGCCGCATCGGGCGTCCTCGGGGTTACGCCGCGCGACGCCGCGTTCCTGACGACCGCGATATTCGCGGTCGCCGTCCCGACGCTCGTGACGTACGCCGTCATCGCACAGCTGTGGACGCCCCGGGTCGGTGTCCTCAGCGGGTTCGTGTACATCGTCGCCGACTCGGCGGTCGCCCAGTCGGTTCACCTGACGCCGACTACGCTCGGGATCGTCCTCTTCTCGCTGCTCCTGCTCTCCGCCGTGAAGTACCTCGAAACCGGCGGAACGGCCTATCTGGTTCTCTTCGTCCTCGGACTCGTCGGGCAGGTGCTCAACCACCAGTTGAGCATGTTCATCACCTTCTTCAGTATCGGGACGTTCCTCGTCGCCGCCACGACCTGGAGCGGCGAGTTCGACTCCCGCAGCGCGGTTCTGATCGGGCTCCTCTCGGTCAGTTCGGTCATCCAGTGGTTCGGCACGCGGATGGAGGGTCCGGGCGGCGAGACGACGTTCGCGGAGGTGATCGTGACCAATCTCTATCTCATGATCACTTCGGGGGGAGAGCGGGGCGCCGTGTTCCCCGAAACGGGCAATTTCACGCTCTCTGGTGCGAACTCGCTCACGCCGATACACATCATCGGGATAGCGATCCTGTTCGCGCTGGGCATCGTCGGCGCGGTCTACTGGCTCGACCGGACCGAGCTCTCGGACCCATCCCACCGCTTCGCGGTCGGGCTCGGCTCGCTCGTCGCCGCGATGTCGTTTATCGTCTTCGGTGGCCCGATCTTCGGGCTCGACCTCTTCCTGCCGACCCGGTGGGTCGGCTTCATGTACGTCGTGCTCGCGATGTTCGGCGGCCTCGGGGTGTACGTGATCGCCTCCGACCTCACGGTTCGCACCGGGCACCTGCTCACGGCCGGCGTGGTCGTGCTCCTGCTGTTGACGCCGTACTCCGCGTTCATGCTGTGGAACTATCCGGGGTCGCTCGACGGGCCCGTGTTCGACGACGCCAACGGCGCACAGCGCCTTTCGACGACGGACACGGAGCGGAACATGTACGTCTTCGCCGACCGGAACGCCGACGAGACGACGGTCATCGCCGACCGCGTCGCCAGACAGGTCATCGAGCGCTACTACGAACACCCCGCGGCCCCGTACATCACCGATTACGGATCGGAAGAGGAGGTACAGTACCAGGGCGACGTTCTGATCGCCGACAGGCAGTACAGTCACTCGAACCACGCATCCTACCAGATACGACACCAGGGGAGCACGGCGACGGTGTTCGGTCCGATGCCGATCGAGTGGGAGCGCCACTCGAAGGTGTACTCCAACGGCGACGACAACCTCCGGTACGTGCCGGGCGACCCCACTCTGGACGAGGACGACGAGTCGTAGCGACCGGGGCACTCAGAAACGGCGCGGTTTCGCCGGAGAGCGGTTACAGGTAACCGAGGTCTTCGAGCCGCTCGGTGACCTCTTCGTCGTCGCTCGGCTCGTCCTCGTCGACGCTCTCGTACTCGATGTCCGCGTACTCGGCAGTCTCGGGCGTCTCGCGGAGTAGTTCTCTCGGCACCGACCCCGTCATTCGGGACGGGACCGGAAGCCCCATCGACGCTATCGCCGCGGGCGCCACGTCCGTCAGCGACAGCGACTCGATGCTCGCGCTTTCGTCGAAGGCCGGCCCGGCGGCGAGGAACACCCCGTCGCGCTTGTGGTCGTAGTCGTCGACGGAGACGAACCGCTGGCCGTACAGTTTCGTCGACACCGAGTGGTCCATGTCGGCCGGGAGAAACAGCACGTCGTCGGCGCCCTCGGCGAACGGGCCGTCGTATATCTCCTCGCGGCGGACGACGAACTCGAACGCTGGGCGACCGTCGGGCGTCTTCAGCTCGCGGAGGACGTCGATTATCTCCGTGCGCACGCGCTCGTACTCGTCTTCGGGGACGACGCCGTTCGGCTCTCGCCCCTCGAGGTTGATCCGCACTCCGAGTCGGGACGACCCGCGGCAGTAGGCGCGGGAGGCCCGCCAGTCGACGTTCTGACTGGCGGCGTCGCGGACCGAATCGGGGAGGACGTCGAGGACGGCGTCGCCGAGGCCCAACCGCTCGACCGTCCGGTACAGTTCGCCCGGCGAGACGCCGGCCGCGTCGAGCGTCCGCCACAGGGTCGACAGCCCCCGATCGACGAGTGCCGGTGTCTCGTCGGCGGCGTCGTCCGCCTCTCCGGTGAGTTCGCCCTTCATCGTCGACAGCGACTGGTACTCGTGTTCGGTCGTCGCCTCGACGAAGCCGTGATCCCGCAGGACGTCGTTGACGTGGATCTGGTACCCCCGCTTCGGCCCGATCCCGTGGTCGGAGCAGACGACGACGTTGACGTCGTCGTCGACGGCGTCCAGGACGGCGCCGAGCAGGTCGTCGGCCGCCTCGTACACGCGCCTGAACGCGGTGTCGTCGTCGAAGCTGTGGAAGACGGTGTCGGTCTTCTGTACCTGGACGAACGCGAACTCCCAGTCGCGGGTCGCGAGCAGTTCGACCGCGGCGCGTTCGCGGAGGCGTATCAGGTCGACGAACCCGTCGAGTTTCTCCTCGTGGTCGTCCGCGGTCTCCGCCCGGGAGTACACCCGGTACTCCTCGCCGATGGCGTCCGAGAGCTCGTCCCGGATGCCGGCCGGGTGGCCGTCCGCCTCCTCGTTAGCCAGATACCCCGGGATAACGACGCCGTCTATCTCCTCTGCCGGGTGCGTCACCGGGACGTTCATCACGACCGAGGTGCGGTCCCGGCCGTCGAGGTAGTTCCAGATGGCTGGCGCCTTCACGTCGTTTCGCGAGATGATGTCCGCGTCGAGGGGGTAGCCGTCCACGTCGAAGAAGCCGTAGACGCCGTGGTGGCTCGGGTCGACGCCGGTGTACATCGACGGCCACGCGCTCGCCGTCCACGGCGGGAACGTCGACTCCAGCGGCGCTTCGACGCCGCTGGACCGCAGCGCCTCGAAGTTCGGTAGCGACTCCGCGAACCGGTCGAGGTATGTGAGATCGAGCGCGTCGAAACCCAGGACGAGCGTTCGGCTGCCGTTTCCGTCCATGGTTACTCGTCTCCGACGGCTGTCGAGCGTTCCAGCGTCGTCACCGACCGATAAGGTCCCCGTGTGCTCATGCGCGTTCGGTAACTATGCGCCCGGGGGACGGGCTTTGTTATGAGGAACATATCCGAGCGGCGGCCGTGGCAGGCGTTCACGCTAGAACGGCTCAAAACCCCGGGACTGGACGGCTGTCGCCGGTCGACTCCCCGTGCGTCAGGTCACTGGACGGTCCGGACGCACTCAGCGATCCTCGGCCGTCCGCGAATCGACCGATTAGCCGGGTAGACCGTCATAGGCGGTTGATAACAAAGGGACGGGCCTCGAAGTGTATCCTGTGAAACTACGATCGCAATCGAAGGTATCCTCTGTGTCTCGTATCGGCGTCGGACGCTCGATTCCGTCGGTCTCTCCGCTCCTCCGGGCGGGGCGGGGTGCGACGACAAGCCGGTGATGACGCCGATGGCTACCGCTTCCACCGAGGGCCGGACCGATGCGACCGAGCGCCGGTCGATCGTGAACGGGTTCGACTTCACGTACGACGCGTACGAGCGCCTGCTGAAGGCGGGGCTGAGCAACGGCTACGACTTCCTCACGGTTCGGGAGTACCTCGACCGAGCGGAACTCCCGGACCGATTTCTGGTCCTCCGCCACGACGTCGACCGGAAGCCGGAGAACGCGCTCGACCTCGCCCGGATCGAGTCGGCGCTCGGCGTGCCCAGTACGTACTACTTCCGGACGATCGACAAGACGTACCGACCGGACCTGATCCGGGCCGTCGAGTCGCTCGGTCACGAGGTCGGCTACCACTACGAGGACATGGACCGGGCCGACGGCGACCGGGACGCCGCCCACGAGTCGTTCGCCCGCAACCTGGCGAAGGTCCGCGAGGTGGCCGACGTCGACACCGTCTGCATGCACGGCAACCCCCTCACCGCCCACGACAACCGGGACATGTGGGACGGGGAGCGCGGGTTCGAGGCCTACGACCTGCTCGGGGAGGCGTACCTCTCGATGGACTTCACCGACGTGACGTACTTCTCGGACACCGGGCGGACGTGGCGCGACGGGTCGTTGAAGGTCAAGGACCACCCCGTCGGCGAGAGCGAGAAGCACGTGCAGGTGGAGACGACCCGGGAGCTCGCGGAACTGCTCTACGCGAGGGAGGTGTCGCGCGCCTGCGTCCTCGTCCATCCGAATCGGTGGGCGGGGTCGGCGGGCGAACTGATCAGCGAGTGGACGAAAGACCAGGCGATCAACGCGGTCAAACGGGGGATGAACGTACTATGACTGTCATCACGATCGGACTCGACGGGGCGAACTGGGAGATGATCGACGAGTGGCTGGACGACGGCGAACTGCCGAACCTGCGCCGCCTCGTCGACGAGGGCGTGGGCGGCGTCTCCGAGAGCTACCTGCCACCGCTGACGGTGCCGAACTGGAAGTGCTACGCGACCGGGAAGAACCCCGGCCGGTTCGACGTGTTTCGGTTCGACCGGATCGACACCCGGTCCCGCGACCACGTGTTCCACGACTCGACGGACTTCAAGAGCCCGGAACTGTGGGACTACCTCAACGACGAGGGCCACACCGCCGGCGTGATCAACAAACCGTCGACGTACCCGCCGAAGTCCATCGACGGCTTCGTGGTCGCCGGCGGACCGGACGCCTCCGAGACGGAGTACCGGTCGCTCAAGGAGGGGTACACCGATCCGCCGGCGATAGAGGAGTTCCTCCGAGAGGAACTCGACTACGAGATCCACCCATCGCCGATGATCTCGCCGTCGGAGAAGGGACCGGAGGAGATCGAGGCCGTCCTCGATCTGGTCGACAAGCGGTTCGAGGCGGCGGAGCAGTTGCTCGACCGTGAGTCGCCCGACTTCCTCCACCTTACGATCTTCTACAACATGGCCCTCCAGCACTACTTCTGGCGCGACGAACCCGTCCTGCGCACCTGGAAGCGGATCGACCGCAACGTCGGGCGGTTCCTCGACGAGGGACACGACATCGTGGTGATGTCGGACCACGGCACCGCCCACGTCGACACCGTGTTCTATATCAACACGTGGCTGGCTCAGAACGGCTACCTGAAGACGGAACGCAGCGTGGACGAGGTCCTCCGGAACGTCGGACTCACGCGCGAACGCGCGCTCGCGGTCGCGAAGCGCCTCGGGATCGTCGAACCGCTGAGCCGCGCGCTCCCCGAGCAGATCCAGCGCATCATCCCCTGGGAGGAGGGGATCAAGCGCGACCGAGTGCTGTCGGTCATCGACTGGGAGGAGACGTCGGCCGTCGCGAGCACGCAGGGCCCGATCTACCTCACGCCGACCGACGGCGACGAGTACGAGCGCCTCCGTTCGGAACTGATCGACCGACTGACCGGCCTCTCGCACCCGGTGACCGGCGAGGAGATAGTCAAGGACGTCCACCGCGGCGAGGAGTACTACGAGGGCGAGTACGCCGACGGCGCCCCGGACCTGCTCGTCGAGCAGACGGCGAACGTCCACACGAGCGACGCCATCGGCCCGGACTCCTGGTACAGCGAGGAGGGCGTCTGGAAGGGCGGCAACATGCCGGAGGGGATCTTCCTGATGTCCGGCCCCAGCTTTCAGAACGGGTCGCGCGACCGGCGGGCGAGGATCTCGGACCTCGCGCCGACGATCATCCACCTGATGGGCGGCGCCGTCCCCGACGACATGGACGGCGACGTGCTCGACGTCTTCGCACCGGGGTCCGACCCGGCACAGCGGGCGGTCGAGTACCGGTCCCCGCTCACGGAGGACCGCGAGTCGTCGTCCGGTGACGGCGAAGAGGTGAAGGAGCGACTGGAGGACCTCGGCTACCTGGAATGAGGGTCCTGTTCGACGTCAGTCATCCGGCGCACGTTCACCTGTTCAGACACGCGGTGCAGGCGCTGGAGCGCGCCGGTCACGAGACCCTCGTCACGTCCCGGAAGAAGGACCTGACGACGCAGTTGCTCGACGCGTACGGGATCGAACACGTACCGCTGTCGGCGAAGGGCGACTCGAAGCTCTCGCTCGTCACGGAGTGGACGGGCAGGGAGCTCCGGATGCTCCGCGCCGTCTGGTCGTTCGATCCCGACGTGGTGGTGAGCCGGCTGAACCCCCCCGCGGCGCACGCCTCGTTCGCGCTGAACCGCCCGAGCGTCGTCTTCGACGACAGCGAGGCCGCACGGGGTGCGGCGCGGATCACGCATCCGTTCACCGACGTCATCTGCACGCCGACGAACTACGACCGCGACCTCGGGCCGAAGCAGGTCCGGTACGACGGCTTTCACGAGCTCGCGTACCTCCATCCGAACCGCTTCGACCCCGACCCGGAACTGCTCGCGCGCCACGGCGTCGACGCCGACGACAGGTACGCCGTCGTCCGGTTCGTCTCCTGGGGCGCGCACCACGACGTCGGCCAGCAGGGGCTCTCCGACGAGGCCAAGCGGGAACTGATCGACCGTCTGTCCGAGCGGGGGGACGTGTACATCACCAGCGAATCGTCGCTCCCGCCGGACCTCGAACGGTACCGGCTGCCGGTGCCGCCGGAGGCCATCCACGACCTCCTCTATCACGCCGACCTCTACGTCGGTGACTCACAGACGATGGCGGCGGAGGCCGGGATTCTCGGCACGCCCGCGATCCGGTCGAACTCGTTCGTGGCCGGCGACGACATGAGCAACTTCGTCGAACTCGAGCGGACGTACGAACTGCTGGAGTCGATCGGCGACGAGCGGACCGCCGTCGAGCGCGCCACGGAGCTGTTCGCCGACCCGGAGTCGACCGAGACGTGGCGGCGGAAACGCGACCGCCTCCTCGAGGAGAAGATCGACGTCACGTCGTTCATGCTCGACGTGGTCCGACGGACGGCCCGGGCGAACTGACGGCGGGTCGGCGGCCGCGCTCGACGCCGAGGATCAGGGCCGCTCTTCGTGCGCGTGCTGGCTGTGCGGGAGTTCGTCGGCGCGCTCCAACAGATCGGCGTCGTGGAACTTGACGTTCAGGTCCTCGTTCTCCTGTCGGTCGAAGATCATAGCGAACGTGTAGCAGATCCCGGCGAGCAGGAGGTAGAGGAGGGCCATCGGCCCGCTCTGGCCCGACGACTCGCCCTCGTCGTCGCCGGAGAACAGCCCGATCCCCACCCCGGACGCGCCGAAGGCCGTTCCGAGCGCGTACAGGAAGACGAGCGGGTGGAACTCGTTGACGATGTACCGCTGTTTGAGGCGCCACAGGTGGTTCCGCAGGAGCATCCCGGAGACGCGGGGAATGTAACTGGAGTAGTTGATGTGGCTCGTCTCGTTTTTGTACCGGACCCTGACCGGGATGTCCGACACCCGCATCTCGTTGGCGTTCAGCTTGACGAGGAGGTCGTTACAGTAGCCGTAGAACTCGTACATGTCCTCGACGTCGACCGTCTCGAGCGCGCGCAGCGAGATGGCGGTGTACCCGTTTTGCGGGTCGTCGATCGTCCAGTACCCGGACGCGATCTTCGTCAGCAGCGTCAGGATGGCGTTGCCGACGAATCGGAACGCGGGCATCTCCCCGCGGGCCTGCGGCGACAGCAGCCGGTTCCCCTTCACGTAGTCCGCCTTACCGCGGACGATCGGCTGGATGATCCGCTCGATGTCGCGCGAGTCCATCTGGCCGTCGCCCGCGACGACCACGGCGATGTCGATGCGGTCCTCGATGGCCCGCATGTACCCGGTTTTGATGGCCCCGCCGACCCCCCGGTTCTCGCTGTGCTGGATGGGGACGACGGTCTCTTCCGCGCGTGTTTCGCCGCTCGCGACGACCGTCTCCTCGCCGTTCAGCCACTCGGCGTGCTGCTGGATCTCGTCCCACGTGTCGTCCGTCGAGGCGTCGTCGATAGCGTATATGCGGTCGACGTATGAGGGAATGGACTTGAGGACGTCTCCGATGAACTCCTCCTCGTTGTACGCCGGGATCACGACACCGACGGTGTTGCCTTCGTACATCGTTATAACTCCGAGAGACGCCAAGTGAGGTCATAGACTATCAGTTCAGGCATGGTCTCTTAGCGGATACATGCCCGCCAACGGGTATTGTAATTACTCGCTTAGGTGGTATAAGGGTGGTTTGCAGAGTATTTACGGCGATATTAGACCAGTTCCTGTCAGTTGGTTTACTCGCTAGACTCCAGAGTCGAATAGACAGATAGATAACAAGACCACCGACGAGGACGCACGAACGACCGTTCACCGCGAGAACCGGGCCGCGAGAGGTCCTCGAACGCCGGATAGAGGGAACGGCGACGCACAGCCGGAATAATTAGATAAAATACCACTTACGAAAACGATATCAGTCCATGTCGTCATCGTTGTCGCAATGGACGAGGGTTCCGGGGCGCCTGTCGTTTTCGTCGTCGACGACGACGATCAGGTGCGCGACCTGTACGAGACGTGGTTGCAGGGGGAGTACGACGTCCGGACGTCCGACCGCGGTGCCGAAGCCCTGGAGATGATCGATCACACCGCCGACGTCGTGTTGCTCGACCGCCGGATGCCCGACATGCCGGGCGACGTCGTCCTCGACGAGATCCGGGAGCGGGGTCTCGACTGCCGAGTGGTCATGCTGACCGCCGTCGATCCCGACGTGGAGATCATCGAGATGGCCTTCGACGACTACGTGACGAAACCCGTTTCGGAGGACGAGATCCGGCGGACGGTGGAGACGATGATCGCCAGAAGCAACTACGGCGACCTGCTTCAGGAGTACTTCGCGGTCGCGTCGAAGCGGGCGACGCTGGAGACGGAACTCACCGCCGAGGAACTGTCCGAGAGCGACGAGTACGACCAACTGGTCGACCGCGCCGAGGCGCTCCGGACCGAGCTCGACGACCTGCTCTCGGACCTGACTCGGTACGACGACTTCGATCTGGCGTTTACCGACATCTGAACCGTCGACACGGTTATAGTTCGCCGGGGGCCTCTTCTTACCATGTCGAAGCGGCTCACGACGGGCGTCACCGCGATCGACCGCAATCACGGCGGCGGCGTCCCCGCGGGCAGCATCGTCGTCCTGCTCGCCGCGCCAGATAGCCAGAGCGAGCCGCTGCTCCACGAGTTCATGGAGGAGCGCCCGACGGCCTACATCACGACGCTTCGCACGGAGGCCGCCGTCCGGGACGACCTCGACCGGAGCCTCCGAACGCACGACTACACCGTCCAGTACGCGGGGATCGACACGCCCATCGACAACGCCGCGCGGGTCGTCCAGCAGGTCGACGGCCGGGCGAACGTCGCGGTCGACACGCTGAACCCGCTTGAGGAGACGGGCGAGCGGAACCGCTACGTCAACTTCCTCAACCAGTTCAAGACCCACCTCGTCAACACCGGGAGCGTCGGGCTCCTGCACTGCACCGACCTCGACCGCCCGCCGCTCCGGGAGATGACGCTCACCATCGCCGACGTCGTCTGGAAGCTGGACGTCTCGGTGAAGGGCAACTCGGTCGAGAGCTTCCTGCAGGTGACGAAGTTCCGCGGCGGCGACCCCGCCGACGAGCGGATCAAGCTGGACCTCGGCGAGGAGGTCGCCGTGGACACGAGCCGCGACATCGCGTGAGACGGGCGGTCGCGAACGGTCGCTTCACCGGTCCGGTACGGCGGTTCCCTCTCCGAGAGCCGTGCCGACCGGTTCCACGCCGGGGCTCTCCTCGCCGTCGACCAGGCCCAGGTACAGCGCCGAGTTGATCAGACCGATGTGGCTGAATCCCTGCGGGAAGTTCCCCCGCTGGTCGCCCGACTCCGGGTGAATCTCCTCCGCGAGCAGACCGAGCGAGTTCGCGTGGTCGAGCAGCTGCTCGAACCGTTCCTCGGCCGCTTCGACGTCCCCGGAGAGCGCGAGGGCGTCCACCAGCCAGAACGAGCAGAGGAGGAACGCGCCTTCCTCGCCCGGGAGGCCGTCCGCGCCCTCGTACCGCTCGACCAGTCCCGACCCCCGACCGAGGCGGTCCTCGACGACGTCGATCGTGGCCCGCACGCGATCGTCGTCGAACGGGAGGAAGCCGACGAAGGGGATCAGAAGCGTCGACGCGTCGACCGCGTCCGGTTCGTCGAACGCCCTGACGAAGTGGCCGTCCTCGTGGACTCCCCGGTCCAGAACGGCCTCGCGGATCGACCCGCGGGCGGACTCCCAGCGATCGGTCGGCGCGTCGAAGCCCGCCCGGTCGGCGATGGCCAGACCGCGGTCGATCGCGGCCCAGCACATCACCTTCGAGAAGACGAAATGCTGCGGGTCGCAGCGCACCTCCCAGATGCTCGCGTCGGGTTCGTCCCACGAGTCGGCAACGAACTCGACGATCTCGCTGATCGCCGCCCAGTCGTCCGAGTCGATCTCCATCCCGCCCCGGGCCATCTCGTCGATGCCGAGTAGCAGTTCCCCGTAGATGTCGAGCTGCTGTTGCTCGGCCGCCTCGTTGCCGATTCGGACCGGCTGCGAGTCGCGGTAACCGGAGAGGTGGGGGAGCTCTCTCTCCTCGAGGTCCGTGTCGCCGTGGAGGCCGTACAGCGGCTGGATCACGTCCGGATCGTCGACGTGGCAGATGTCGAGGAACCACTCGAAGTACTCGCGGGCCTCGTCTTCGTGGCCGAGGTTCGTGAGCGCCTGAACGGTGAACGCCGCGTCGCGGATCCAGTTGTACCGGTAGTCCCAGTTGCGGACGCCCCCGATGTCTTCGGGGAGCGAAGTCGTCGGCGCCGCGGCGATCGCGCCGGACTCGTGGTGGGTGAGGAGCTTGAGCGCGAGCCCCGATCGGACGACGGTGTCGTGCCACGGGCCGCCGAAGACGCACCCGGACTCGGGGCAGTCGTGCGCCCAGTCGCGCCAGTACCCGACGGTCTCGTCGAGCGCTCGCTCGCAGGTCTCCCTGGTCCCGACCGGGCAGTCGTCGAACCCGAGCACGAACCACCGGTCGTCGCCGTCGTCGAGCCCGACCGTCGCGGTCGCACGCCGCCCCTCCGGATCCACGGTGAACGCGTCTGCTCCGTTCTCGACCCAGAGGACGAGAGACCCGCCGTCGCCGTCCGCTCCGTCGGTGATCGCCCGCAGTCGGTCGCCGTCCCGCTCGACGGCCGTGTCCGCGCGCGCGTAGTCGAGCCGCGGTTCGAACGTCACGTCGAGTTCGACGCTCCCGCCCTCGCACTCGATCCGCCGGTAGATCGCCTTCCGAGGGCCGTGTCCGTCCTCGACCTCGTAGGTCGGCATGAAGTCGGTGACCGTTGCGGACCCCTCGTCCGTCCGGAACTCGGTTTCGAGGACGTTCGTCTGGTCGCGGTAGCGCTGTTCGGACTCGTACTCGTCGGGCAGTTCGACGGCGAACCGACCGCCGTCCCCGTCGAGTATCCTGGCGAACGCGCTCGGGGATTCGACGTGCGGCGTCGGCAGCCAGTCTATCGACCCCCTGCGACTGACGAGGGCACAGGTGTCCAGGTTGCCGACGACACCGTAGCTCTCGATCGACTCGAACTCGGTCATCGATGGCTCCCGGTCTGTCGTCGCTGGCCGGTTGACGGTGTCACGCGGTACGTCTCAACGCGGAGCGCCTTCGGTCTAGGGCGGTCGTCCGGGACCGGCGGACGCCCGGCTGCTCGCGCGATGTCGTCGCGCGGCGGTTCGGTATCACTATGACCGCCGAGTCCCGCCTTTCTCTCATGGATATGGAGCGCTACTTCGACGAGTTCGACCGCCGCGACTGGGAGGAGGAGGTCGACGACGGGCCGATCCGCCTCGCGGTGATCGGCGTCGGCTGGTGGACGAGAGACGAGGCGATCCCCGCGGTGAAGGAGTCGAAGTACTGCGAGACGACGACGCTCGTCAGCAGTTCGACCGAGAAGGCGGAAGAGGCCGCCGAACTGGCCGACACCATCGACCACGCCATCACGTACGACGAGTTTCACGAGGGCGTCGCCGCCGACGCCTACGACGCCGTCTACGTCGTCACGCCCAACGCGCTCCACTTGGAGTACGTCGAGACGGCCGCGGAGCTAGGGAAGGCGGTGCTCTGCGAGAAGCCGATGGAGAAGGACGCCGAACGGGCAGAGCGGATGGTCGAAGTCTGTGACGAGCACGACGTCCCGCTGATGATCGGCTACCGGATGCACACCGAACCGGCCATCCGCCGGATGCGGGACCTGATCGACGCGGGCTTTATCGGCGACCCGGTACAGGTCCACGGCCACATGTCCCAGCAGCTCATGGACATGATCCCGGACCCCGACCAGTGGCGGCTGAACGAGGAGCTCTCCGGCGGCGCGACGGTGATGGACATCGGCCTCTACCCGCTGAACACGACCCGGTTCGTCCTCGGCGAGGACCCCGAGCGCGTGCTGGCGTCGACCGCCTCCGGGGACGAGGCGTTCTCGGACGTGCCGGACCAGTACGCCGCGTTCCAGCTCGAGTTCCCGGGCGACGTGTTCGCGGCCTGTACGGCCACCCAGAGCGCCTACCAGACCGGACACCTCCGGATCGTCGGCGAACGGGGGGAGATCCTGCTCGAACCGTCCTTCTTCAACCGCGACACCGCGACGCTCACGGTCAAGCGCGGCGACACGGAGGCCGAGTTCGAGTTCGAGGACGCGAACCAGATGGTCGAGGAGTTCGACTACTTCGCCAACCGGCTGCTCACCGACCGCGAGATCGAACCCGACGGCGAGCACGGCCTCGCGGACATGCGGATCATGGAGGCGATCTACGAGGCTGGCGAGTCGGCCGCGGCGGTGGACCTGTAGCCGGCGCGCGGAATCGCCGCGACCACCAGACTCATTGCTCGCTCGCGGCGTCGTTAGCGTATGGACTCCGACAGCGACGCGCTCGACGGACGGACGGCGCTCATCACCGGGGCGAGTTCGGGCATCGGGGCGGCGACGGCCAGGACGCTCGCGGCCGACGGCGCGAACGTCGTGCTCGCGGCCCGGCGCGAGGACCGGCTCGCGGAGATCGCGGACGAAGTCGAAAACGAGTACGGCGTCCGGGCAGAGACGGTGCCGACGGACGTCACCGACGAGGACCAGGTCGCGGCGCTCGTCGAGACGACCGTCGAGGAGTTCGGCAGCCTCGACGCCGTCGTCGCCAACGCGGGTCTGGGCATCAACGAGTCGGTCGAGGGGATGTCGACCGAGACGTACCGGACGATGATGGGCGTCAACGTCGACGGGGCGTTCTTCACCGCGCGCGAGACGGTCCCGCACCTCCGCGAGACGGCGGGGACGATCGTCTTCATCGGCAGCTTTGCCGGCCAGTATCCCCGCCCCGGGAACCCCGTGTACGCCGCCACGAAGTGGTGGGTGCGCGGCTTCGCGCTGAGCCTCGCGGCGAGCGTCGGCGGGGACGACATCGGCGTCACGGTCGTCAACCCCACCGAGGTCCGCACGGAGTTCGGGTCCGAGGACGAGGAGATGGACGCCTTCGAGGACGCGTTCGAGCCCGGCGAGGTGACGGAGCCGTCGGAAGTCGCCGACGCCGTCGCCTTCGCCGTCCGACAGGAGCCGCCGACGGCGACGACCGAGATCGACGTCTACCGCCGGGACAAGTTCAGCCACTTCTGAGGGGGCGCGGCCTCCCGGTCGCGACCGTTCGCGTCGGCCCCTCGTCCCCGGGCACGTCTCGCGTCAGCCGTCTCACTCCTTGGGCACGCCCCGCGTCGCGGTCGCCTTGAACGTCGCGACCACCGCGCGCCCGGGTTCGAGGGATAGCTTCTCCACGCTGTTCCGGGTGACGAGCGCCCGGAGCGGCGTCCCGCCGCCCACGTTCACTGCGACGCTCGCCACCGCTTCGCCCTCTTCGACCGCACTGACGGTTCCCTCGAAGCGGTTCCGGGCGCTGGTCTCGCCCGGGTCCGGGCTGTCCGCGGGGTCGGTGAGCGTGACCGCGTCCGACCGGACGCTCACCGACACCGCGTCGGCGTCCGGCGGCGCGATCGCCCGGATGCGGCCCGCCGCGGTGTCGACGGTGGCGAGCTCGCCGGTCCGCTCGACGACGGTCCCCGAGAACACCGACTCGTCGACGCTGGCGACGCCCTCGAACGCGGTCTCCAAGCGGTCGAACCGCCGGAGCAGCCCGCGGGCGGTGTCGGTGAGTTCGCTCCCGCCGCCGCCAGCGCCGCCGCGCCGGCGTTCGACGAGCGGGCCGACCGCGTCCTCTAGGTCGACGATCCGCTGTTGCATCCGCGCGTACGACCGCTCCAGCGCCCCGGCGGCGGCGTGGATCGACCCGTGTTCGTCCACGCCGCGCAGCAGTTCGACGTCGCGCTCGTCGACCGTCGCACCGTCGACCGACAGCCGCGTCTCGAACTCGCCGTCCACGCTACTGCCCTCCTCCGACGCCGCCGTCGCTCATGGCCGTGGCGTCGGCCGCGGCGCGGTCCCGTCGATCGCGACCGCCGTCCGCCTCGTCCGCGTCGTAGAGCAACTCGCCGTCGACGAACCGGCGGGTCCGCGGGTCCGACGGCGACTCGAAGACGCGCTCGGCCGGCCCGATCTCGATGACGCTCCCGTCCAGCAGGACGGCGACGCGGTCGGCGATCCGCTCGGCCTGATGCATGTCGTGGGTCGCTGCGACGACGCCGATGCCGTCGTCGCGGGCCGCCCCGACGGCGTTCTCGATCACCGCGGTGTTGCGCGGGTCGAGGTCCGACGTGGGCTCGTCCAGTAAGAGGACGTCCGGGTCGTACGCGAGCGCCCGTGCGAAGGCGACGCGCTGGGCCTCCCCGCCGGACAGCGAGTCCGCCCGCTGTGCCGCTCTGTCCGCGAGCCCGACCGCGTCGAGCGCCGCCAGCACCGCTTCGTCGGGCTCGTCCCGCCCGATCGCTGACCGGACGCTCGCGCGCAGTCGTTCGGGCCACGAGCGCCGGACGCGGAGCCCGTACTCGACGTTCCGCGCGACGCTCGCGTCGAAGAGGCTGGCGCTCTGAAACACCATCCCGATCCGGCGCCGGAGCGCGATCCGTTCCCCCTCCGACACCGCCCACGAGTCGGTCCCGTCGAACCGCACTCGCCCCCCGTCCGGCCGCTCGAACAGGGCGAGGCACCGCAGCAGCGTCGTCTTCCCGACCCCCGAGGGGCCGATGACCGCGAGTACCTCGCCGGGCTCGACCGCGAGCGACACGTCCGACAGAACGGGCGTCCCGCCGTAGGCGTGGCCCAGACCCTCGGCGCGGAGCGTCATCGCAGCGTCCCCCCGTCGCCGAGGCGCACGACCGCCGCGTTCACCGCCAGCACGAGCAGCAACAGCAGTGCGCCGAGCACCATCGCCGTGTCGTACCGTCCCTGTCGCGCCTCCAGCTGGATGGCCGTCGTAAGCGTCCGCGTCTTCGAGACGCCGTCCGCGCCGGCGATGTTGCCGCCGACGATCAGCACCGAACCGACCTCGCTGATCGCCCGACCGAAGCCGGCGAGCACCGCGGTCGCGATGCCGTAGCGGGCCTCCTTGACGACCACGAGGGCGACGTCGAGCCGCGTCCCGCCCAGCGCGCGGGCGGCGTCGCGGACGGCGTCGTCGACGCTCGTGACCGCGGCGAGGCTGATCCCGGTGATCGGCGGCGTCGCGAGCACGAACTGCGAGATGATCATCGCTTCCTTGGTGAACACGAGGTTCAGCCCGCCCAGCGGTCCCTGGTTGGACACCGCGAACAGGACGAGCAGCCCGACGACGACGCTCGGGAAGCCCATCCCCGCGTTGATCGTCGCGGTCACCAGTCGCTTGCCGGGAAACTCGGCGAACCCCACGACCATCGCGATCGGCAGGCTCGCAAGCGTGCTGAGCGCCACCGCGACGAGGCTGACGTGTAGCGAGACGCGAACGATGCTCCTGACGTACTGGGACTCGAACGGGAACTCGGCGAGCAGGGGAAGCGCGTCGGCGGTCCCGGCGATCATGGTCACTCCTCCGTATCGTCCGAACGCCACCCTTCGGGGACGTACTGCTGGAAGTCCGGGTCCTCCGAGAGGGCTTCGGGGTAGAACAGCTGCTCCCCGTTCGCGGTGTACTCCTCGATGCGTCGCTGCCCCTCGGGGCTCGTGACGTACCCGATGTACGCCATCGCGAGGTCGTAGTTCACGTCGTCGTGGACCGCGGGATTGACCGCGATGATGCCGTAGGGGTTCGCCAGCAGTTCGGGCCCGCCCTCGATCGGACCCTGCACGTGGATGACGAGGTCGCTCTCAGACCGCTGGGAGAGGTAGGTGCCCCGGTCCGAGAGCGTGTAGCCGTCCTGCTGGTTCGCGACGTTCAGCACCTGCCCCATCCCCTGTCCGGTCTCCTGGTACCAGTCGCCGCCGGACTCGACGCCCGCTTCCTCCCAGATGAGGAGTTCCTTCGTGTGGGTGCCGGAGTTGTCGCCCCGCGAGACGAACAGCGCCTCCGAGTCGGCGATCGCCGCGAACGCTTCCGTCGCCGACTCTGACCCGTCGATCCCGGCGGGGTCGTCCTCGGGGCCGACGACGACGAAGTCGTTGAACATGAGGTCGCGGCGGTTGACGCCGTATCCCTCCCGGATGAACTCGTCCTCCAGCGAGCGCGCGTGGACCATCACCACGTCGGCGTCGCCGGCTCGGGCCGTCTCCAGCGCCGCGCCGGTCCCCTGCGCTACCGCGTCGACGGCCACGCCGTACCGGTCCTGAAACGGCGCGTTCAGTTCGTCGAGCAGCCCCGTGTCGTACGTGCTCGTCGTGGTCGTCAGGGTGAGCGTCTCGCCGGCAACGCCGGCTCCGCTGTCGTCGCCTCCTTTCCCGAACGCGGTACAGCCCGCGAGCGCGGCCACGGTCCCCCCGCCCAGCGCCGTGAGGAACTCGCGCCGTTGTATCGACATGGAAACAACGACTTCCGGGGCCCACAAATAGATTTGGGCGAGATCGAAGTCGACCGGCGCAGCCGCTCGTCGCGGACGGTAGCACAGTGTGAGGGACAACAGACCCGAAAGCGAGAGTAGTGATTACACGATTTATCGTGGTAGGACCGCCGTCCGTCGGCGACCGCGCCGCCGAGGGGAACGGCGGAGCGGGCGCTCAGAAGACAAGCGGCCGCGGAGAATCCTTCACTACGAACCCTTGTCGCGAGAAGCACTTAAAGAACGCCGACGGGATCGGTGGATGGATCTCCCGGCCCGAACGGCCGAGAAACCGGTGCTGTGAGAAGCGGAGCACCGTAGAATCCTTCACTACAAACCCTTGTCGCGAGAGACACTTAAAGAGAGGATCGAGCGTACACTCTGAACTGGACCCCGAAACGACTCCGACGAGTCGTGTAGTGGCCGAGAGAACCGAGAAACCGAAAGAGAGGGAAGGCGTCAGCGGGATGGAGGGCGTCAGCGGGGGCGCGGCGGCGGGTCGTTACTTGAAACCGTCGCTGGCGAGGTGGTGCTGCATGACCGTCTCCAGGCCGTCGACGATGGCATTCCCGTCGACGGTGTCGAGTTCGCTCGTCCGCTTGCGGACCGAGCGGTTGCGGATCTCCCACTCCCGGATGAACTCGGACTCGATCCCGTACGACCGGACGCGGTCGACGATCCGCTCTGCAGTCTCCTCGTCGGCGTCGTTCAGTTCGCCGGGCTCGATAACGCCGCGCTGGAGGGCGCGAACGAGGATGCCGGAGCTGCAGTCGGCCTCGCGGACCTCGCGGTTCCACGTGGTCACCCAGTTCCCGATCCGGGCCATCTGCTGGAGGTCGGAGAGGATGCTCCGCAGGGTGCCGAGCTCCGAGCGGTCGAACGTCTCGGAGTGCATGAGGTCGATGCACGCGTACGGGAACATCGTCATGTTGTGCGCGTCGTAGCGCTCGGCCTCGGTGAGGTTGGCCATCGCCTGGTTGTCGTTGAGCACCTGCGAGTAGTCCATCGCGTTGATCGACTGCCGGAGGTCGTAGTCGAAGAGGTCCGCGAACTCCTCGTACCGGGGCGCGGTCTCGTACTCGGCCTCGATCGCCTCCCACACGTCGGCGAGGAAGGAGAGCGTCTTCTCGTCTCCCTCGTCGTCGCCGGCGGGCGCGCCGTGGAACGGGATGTACCGGGCGCGTGCGAACGTCGCCTCGTTGCCCTGCCCCTCGGCGAGGTCGTCGAGGGTGGTGATGAACATCGTCAGCAGCGTCTTCTGACGCTTGACGGCCTCGACTCGCTCCGCGTCGACGCAGGAGAGCGTGAACTCGTCGAAGAGGTTGTGGATCCACTTCCAGAGGAAGCGGTCGCGCTCGCCGACCTGTCGGTCGTACGCGTCCGCGTGTTCCGTCACCTTCGGCGGGAGTTCGACCGCTTTGATCGTCTGTACGTAGCTTTTCGCGGAATCGGGCGAGACCCATTGCCCGGTTTCGACGCCCTTACTTCTGAGGCCTTCCATCGACATACTCGGTAATTCTCGATTATGCCGTAATAAACGGATTTACCAGTTCCATTGCTGTTGATAGAGTTTTGTTACCAGTTGCAGCCCCCGGAGAGACGCGCTTGACACGTAATTTGGATATCAGGTAATGGGCTGATAACTGGATACCCCGTGAGGTAACGGGGAATTACACAACTGTTCACAGGTCCTTAATAGGCGATTACCGCGGTAGAGACGCCTAATACCGGAGTCGTTTCCCGAACTGCCGATCGCGCTTCGAGCGGTTCCGGGGCGGGATCCGTCTGGCTTATGAGGACCTTACCGCCAGTTCGTAGCGCGCCGGCCGAGACGGACCTCTCGTAGTGAGCGTGCGCGACGCCGCGGGAGTCCTGCGCGCGAACCGATCCCGGTGTTCGAGCTCCCGCTTGTTTGGGTTTTCCTAACTACTCGTTCGCCGACATCGAGCGTTAGGGCCGAATTACAGGATAAAATTAGCTAAACGGTAGATACTGCTTTAATGCGTCTAGCGTAATCGAAGCCGTGTCCAGAAACTACGACGAGGGGTCGGCGTCGGACGACGAGCCGGATTCGTCGTCGGATCCGACCGAGTCGGGGGGCGCTGTCCTGGAAGAACTGGACTCCTCCGACCCGACCCCGCCGGAATCGGAGGAACCGGATTTCTCCGCGCTGGCGAGGGCCCGGATGGAACGCGGCTCTGACTTCGACGACCCCGCGTACGTCCTCGAAACGATCGACGACGGCGTGTACGTTCTCGACGAGAGCTTCACCATCACCGCCGTCAACGAAGCGGTGATGACGATGACGGGGTACGACCGCGACGACCTCGTCGGCTCGCACGTCTCGCTTCTGGCCGGCGACGACACCATCTCGATGGCCGACGAGATGGTTCGGCACCTCCGGAGCGAGGGGGACGAAGTCGGCTGGATCGACACGTCGATCCGGTCGTCAGAGGGGGAGTCCATCCCGATCGAGACGCGGTTCTCGTCGATCGAACTGGACGACGGTTCGACCCGACAGGTCGGTGTCGTGCGCGACGTGGCCGACCGCCGGCGCTACGAGGAGATGCTCGCGGCGCTCAACCGCTCGGCCAGGCAGATGCTCCGCGCCGAGGACGCGACCGCGGTGTACGAATGCCTGGTGTACGTGGTCGCGTCCGTCATCTCGGACGCGTCGGTCGTCGCATACCGGTACGAGAACGCCGACACGGTCCTCCAGCCGGTCGCGAGTCACGGGACCGAGGCGACCGCGCGCCAGCCGGGCACGGACGAGTGGGAGGCGTTCGCCGTCGCCGGCGACTCCGAGACGGAGAACGAGTCGGGAACGACTAGCGGCCCGGACGCGACGTTCCGCGCGTCGCAGACCGGTAACGGCGACCTGTTCGCTTCCTTCGACCCCGCCGACGACGTCGTCTCCGACGAGCCGAGCGGGCGGGTGCTCGAACGCCACCGCGACGCTGACGGTTCCGGCGACGGCGCGTCGGACTCGGACAGGGACGACCGGCAGGTCATCTACGCCGCGCTCGACGAGTTCGGGCTGCTCGCCATCGAACTGCCGGCCGCGGAGTGGTACGAGAACGCGTCGGAGTTCGTGGAGCTGCTGGCGGCGAACGCCGTGGCGGCGCTCGGGCGCGTCGAGCGCGAGTCGGAACTCGCGCTCCAGCGCGAGGCGCTCATGGAGCGGGAGGAGCGACTCACCCGCCTTCACGAGTTCAACGACCTGCTCCGCCGCATCAACGACGCGCTCGTCGACGCGGAGACGGTCGAGGAGGTCGCGACCGACGTCTGCGACCTCCTCACCACCGCGAGCTCGGTCAACTTCGCCTGGATCGCCGAACCCGGTCGCGACGGTGTGCTTCGACCGCTCGCACGTGCAGGACAGGCGGACGGCTACCTCGCGGACCTCCCGAACGTCGATGGCGAGGGGGACGGGGAGGGATCCGACGGGATCGACTCCGCGGACCGCGACGACGAGCCGACCGAGCCGACCGCGCTGGCGGCGATGGACGACGAGCCGGTCGTCGTCTCGACCGTTTCCGACGGGCTGCGGTCGGAGGCGTGGCGCGGCCGCGCGCTCTCCCGGGGGTTCCAGTCGGTCGTCAGCGTACCGATCGCGTACAACGACGTGCAGTACGGCGTGCTGTCGGTGTACGCCGACAGCGCCGGCGAGTTCGACGGCGCGTTCGGCGAGATGCTCGCCGAACTCGGCACGACCGCCGCCAACGCCATCAACGGGATCGAGACGCGGCGCTCGCTCCGCTGCGAGTCGACGACCGAGCTCGATCTCCGGATCACGGACCCAGACGCGCCGCTGCCGCGGATCGCGGACGCGCTGGGGACGTCCGTCCGCTTCGACGGCGTGGTCCCCGACCTCGAAGGCGGGTCGCTCCTCTACGTCACCGCGGGCGACGAACTGACCCCGCTGGAGGACGCCCTCCCGGACGTCGAGGGAGTCCGGTCGCTCGGGGGAACGGTCAACGAGTACTCCGCCGAGGTGCGCACCTACGGGGACGCGACGACCGTTGCGGAGCGGCTCACCGACCTCGGCGCCGCGGTGGAGGTGGCGACGGCCGACGCCGACGGCGTCGACGTCACCGTCAGCCTGCCGCGGGACAAGGACGTCCGGTCGGTCGTGGAGACGCTCTCCGGGAGCTTCGAGTCGGTCGACCTCCGCGCGCGGTGCGACCAGGACGCCGCGCTGCGGACGGCCGGGGAGTTCCTCGGCGCGCTGGAGGACCAGTTGACCGACCGCCAGTACGAGACCGCCCGCACCGCCTACCTCAGCGGTTACTTCGACTGGCCGCGGGCGAGCAGCGGCGAGGACGTGGCGGCGGCGCTCGACATCGCCCAGCCGACGTTCAGCCGGCACCTCCGCACGGCCGAACGCAAGGTGTTCGACCTCCTGTTCGGGGCCGACGGCGACGCCGACCCGGAGAACTGAGGACTCGCCCTGCGGCGCTCAGTCCCGGTGGCCCCACCGCCGGCCTTCCTCGTCGTAGCGCGCCTCCGAGATGCGGTCGTACTGTTCCTGACTCAGCGAGACGTCCGTCGCGCCGGCGTTTTCTTCGAGTTGGTCGGTCGTGCGCGCGCCGACGATGGGGACGCAGGTGAACTTCTCCTGGTCCATCAGCCAGCGCAGCGAGACCTGCGCGGGCGTGGCGTCGACCTCTTCCGCGACCGTTCGGATCTCGTCTAACACCTCCCAGCCGCGGTCGGAGACGTAGTACTCGTCGAACCGGGGGTCGATGTCGCCGCGGGACCCCTCGGGTGCGACGACGTCGTCCCCCTCGCGCTCGTACTTGCCCGTGAGGAACCCGCCGGCGAGCGGCGAGTACGGACAGACGGCCAGGTCCTGGTCGGCGCAGACGTCGAGGTAGTCGACCACGTCGTCGCGGTAAGCGGCGTGGAACAGCGGCTGGGTCACCTCGAACCGCTCCAGACCTTCGACGTCGCTCTTCCAGAGCGCCTTCGTCAGCTTCCAGGCAGCCATCGTGCTCGCGCCGAGGTGGTGGACCTTTCCCTCGCGAACGAGGTCGTTCAGGGTTCGCAGCGTCTCCTCGACCGGCGCGTCGTCGTCCCAGCGGTGGACGTAGTAGACGTCGAGGTAGTCGGTGCCGAGGCGGTCGAGAGTGCCCTCGATCTGACGGCGGATGTGCTTGCGTCCGAGGCCCGAGTCGTTCGGGCCGGGCTCGCCCCACCCGTCGAAGGGGAAGTACACCTTCGACGCGAGGACGAAGTCGTCGCGCTCGTGGTCCTCCAACCACTCGCCGATGAACTCCTCGCTCTTCCCGTTCGGCGTGCCGTACACGTTGGCGGTGTCGATGAAGTTGATGCCGCTGTCCCAGGCGGCGTCGAGCAGTTCGTGGGCCTCCTCGCGGTCCGTCTCGACGACGCCGTCGGTCTCGCGGCCGAAGCGCCACGTGCCGAAGCAGAGTTCCGATACCGCGGTTCCCGTCGATCCGAGCGTGGTGTACTCCATGCTCGTGATACCTTCGGGCACCAGAATAAGGGTTGAGGCACCGGAAAGCGCCGGGGGCCGCGCGGGCGACCCGGCCGCCTCGCCGGTCCCCGCCACCTGCGTCACTCGTCCTCGGACTCCGCGGCGCCTTCCTCGCTTTCCTCCTCGTCCTCGGGCTTCTCTTCGTCCGCCCGTTCGCGTTGCTCCCGCATGTCGCGTTCGCGCTGTCGCTGTTCCTCGTCGCGGCCTTGCTTGTCTCGTCCCTCTTTCGTGTCTCCCATAGGGACCGATCCGCGCCGAGCGGCTTAACCGTCGGGTGCGGCCCCGCTGCGTCGGTCAGCCCTCACCCGCTGAGGTCGGTCACTAGCGCGTCGTCGGACCGGTCGAACGTGGTCCTGAACGGTTCCGAGAGGGCGCGCATCCGGTTGCGGCTCCACTCGGCGGCCTCGTCACCGGCCCAGTTCACCTCGCAGTCGTCGATCTCCGTCGGGTGGAGGCGGAGTTCGACGGTCTCGCCGCTCTCCGGGTCGATCCGCACCTCGAACGCGAAGCTCCGGTCGTTCCGCAGGTCGTCGTCGACCGCGTAATCGTCGACGAAGTCGCCCGCGTCGTAGATGATCGGCGCGCCGTCGTACACCTCGACCCCCTGGAAGACGTGCGCGCTGTGGCCGTGGACGACGTCGACGCCGCGGTCGACCAGCCAGCGACCGAACTCACGGAACGGCTCGGGCGGCTCTTCGACCATGTTCGGACCCCAGTGCAGCGACGCGACGGTCAGGTCCGGTTCCGCGCCCGCCGCCCGCGAGAGCGCTTCGTCGACGAGGTCTCGGGTCCGGTCGTCGTCGATGTCGGTCTCGATCCGCGCGGTTCCCGGACTCTCCTCGCCGGCCGCGTACTCCGGCGTGTTGTCGGTGAACGCCACGACGGCGACGGTCAGGTCGCCGATCGAGACGACGGCCGGGTCGAGTGCCTCGTCGAGCGTCTCTCCCGCACCCGAGCGAGCGATCCCCCCATCGTCCAGCGCGTCTAGCGTGTCGCGCAGCGCCACCTCCTCGAAGTCGAGGACGTGGTTGTTGGCCAGGCAGGCGTAGTCGACGCCCGCGGCGTCGAGCGCGGGGACGGCCCACTCGGGACTCGCCCGGAAGTGGAAGGGTCGCCGCGTTCGCGTCCACTGCTCGCCGCGGTCGGACAGGCAACACTCCAGGTTGACGAACAGCCCGTCGACCGACTGGAGGTAGTAGAGCGTGTCGCCTCACACCGACGCGGCGTCGCGCCGCCGCTGTCGCGCGTCGACGTTCCGCCCGAGCATCACGTCGCCGGTCAGACCGAGTCGGAGCGGGTACGTCATGTGGTAGCGTACGTCTCCCCGAGATAAAACGGATCGCCCGCCCGACGCCGCCGCGGCGCGCGCTGGGACAACCACGTGCGACGTCGGATCCATCATCTGACCGTTCCGGAGTGGGCTCTCGAGGGTCGAACGTGTCGCGATCGGATACTGTATCGGCGAATCGAAATAAAGGACTCAGAATCGGTTCTGAAGTTTTAAAACAGATCTGAAGCGGTTGTGAAACGTCATCCTATCCGCGTCATACAGTGAAATCGATCGAAATTGAGCCAACGCTCAGCCCCTTATATGATGGTGTAGTGTCTATGGTGGAGTACACTCACCGAGGTGTCATACAATGTCCGCCCCCTCCGCTCACAACGACAACATCTCCCCCGACAGCGACGCCGGGTCCACCCTCCTGTCGGCGATCGAACGGCTCGACGAACACACCCTCACGACGCCGCTGCAGATGGCGGCGTTCTGGACGGCGATCGCGCTGCCGTTTTTCCACCTGCGCCTGCTGCTCGGCGGTCTCTCGAGCTCCGCCGAGACGACCACGTTCCTCTGGCTGCTCGCGCTGAACCTGGTCGCGCTCGTCATCGGCCACTCCTACAACGCGGAGTAACCCGTAGTCTCTCCACGCGGCGCGTACCGTTCCCTCCACTCGGTCGCGACGCGTCCTTCGCTCCGCGGCGCGGTCAGGCCGACCGTATCGCTTCTCGGAGTTCGTCCCGGTCGACCCGGTACTTGAACTTCGGTGTGCCCTCCACCAGCACGTACGGCACGCGCTCGCCGTAGGAGTCGCGGAGTTCCGGATCCTCGTCCACGTCGACCAGTTCGATGTCGACCGTCCGGTCGACCGCGTCGCTCACAGTCCGGATCGTCGACAGCGCCTCCTCGCAGAGGTGGCAGTTCTCGCGCGTGTACACCGTTACCGTCGTCGACTCCATGCGACGGCCGTAGGGACGCTTCGGCCTTACCGTCGTCGCCGAACGAGCGCCGTGGCCGGTGAGCGCCTCGCCGAGGGAGATGACGATATCCATCCTGTTGGGCGCCCTCCGTGATTCATTCAGCATTTATTAGAAACAATTAAGTATAATTTTGTAGAACAGTGTGGGTGGGATGATAACCGAAGTGGGGGCGATCGGCCACGCGCTGCTGTTCGGTGTCGCCGGGGGGATCCTTCGGATCAACTACGGCATGCCGACCGCGTTTTGCATCGGCTTCGCGACCGTCTGCGTCCTGTTCGGACTGCTCCTTGCGATCACTGGGTACGCGGTCGGGATCGGGACGTTATCGGAAGCGCTCGCGTACTCGGCGATGGTGTTTCTCACGCTCGTCGCCGGTATCGGGTTCCTACAGGATCGGTCGATGCCGGCCTGAGGGATCAGGCGGCCCGCGGCTCGCTAGATTGATAGGTACCGAGCGTAACCACAGTGAGCATGAAGACTCTCGAAGTGACCGACGAGCAGTACGAGCGGATCGATGCGCTCCGCGAAGCGCTGGCCGAGGACGTGACGTACGGCCACGTCCGCCCGCGGGACGCGGTGCAGTACCTCCTCGACACGCACGACGGCGAGGGCTCGGATGTCGAGGTCGACGCGTCGACCGCGGCCGACAAGACCGCGTCGGGACCGGATGACGGAGAGACCGAAGTCGGGGACGCACACGAGCCTGACGAGCCGGCGGACGGGGCAGACGAGGACGATACGGACGAGGACGCTCTGACAGCAGACGATGCGGAGCCCGCCGATGCGAACGACGCCGACGACCGTGACGAAGCGAGCGGAACCCCGACGCCGACGCCCACGCCCGGGGGCGGGAGCGGCGACGACAAGATGTCGGCGATGATGAACCTGCTCGACACGCACGACGACAAGTGGGAGCGCGCCGACTCCCAAGAGACGCGCTACGTCGTCGACCTGCCGGACGGCGGCACCGAGGAGGTCCAGACGAAAGACGACGTGAAGGCGATCCTGTTCAAGAACTACTGATGGGGCTGCTCGCGCGAATCGTCGGTGCCGTTCGGTCGCTGTTCGGCGGATCCGGAACCACCGACCCGGAGGCTGCGGCGTCCGAGTCTGCGGACCCGGCGGAGCAGGCGTCCGATCCGGAATCGTCGTCTGCGGTCGAGACGCCTGAGGGCGACGCGGAATCCCCCGTTCGTCGGTGTCCCGTCTGCGGGACAGACGTCGAACCGGACGGCGAGGCGTGTCCACTCTGCGGGTCCACTGACCTCACACCAGCCGACGGCGAGACCGACGACGGCGATCCGGCGGCGTCGTCCGGCCCGGAGGCGGTCGCGACGGACGGCGAGGAGACCGACGCCGCAGCCGACCGACTTCGGGAGCTCCGAGACGAGTAGCTCGACGCACATACCGTCGGCACGACTTTGCCACTAGTTACCATTTTTGCAGTGGGGACCGCAGTACGATCTATGGACCCCAGATCCTACGAGTTCGAGGGGACGGAACCGGAGATTCACGAGGACGCGCAGGTCAGTCGCGAGGCGACGCTCGTCGGGGACGTGCAGGTCGGTGCGGACGCGAGCGTCTGGCCGGGAGTCGTCCTGCGCGGGGACGTCGCCCCCGTCCGCATCGGACGGGAGTCCCACATCGGGGACACCGCCGTGCTCCACGCGTCGACCGTAGGTGAGCGCGTCATGGTCGGGCACGGCGCGGTGCTGAACGACGCTGTGGTCGACGATGGCGGGTTGATCGGGTTCAACGCGACCGTCAACTCCGACGTCTCGGTCGGCAAGCGCTGCATCGTGGCCTCCGGGACGACCGTCCCGGAGGGGTACGACATCCCGGCCGAGTCGTTCGTCCGCGGCGTCCCGGCGACGGTGACGCCGCTGTCCGAGACGACGATCGACCCCGCAGAGATATTCGAGGCGCACTCCTCGGGGGCTTACACGGACCTCGCGACGCGTCACTCGGACCTGTTCGAGTGATCGAGTCGGCGGCCGGGAGACCGGGGTCTGACGGGCCGACCCCTCAGTCGAGGCCTTCGAACTCGGCGATGGAGGCCCGGACGCGGTCCGAGATGGGGCGGGTCTCGCCAGTCCCCCGGTCGACCGTCACCTGAACGGTCTGCGCCGTTGCGGCGACTTCCTCGCCCGCGCGGATCTCGTACTCCATCGGCAGACTCGACTCCCCGATCCGCGGCACCCGCAGCGCGACGGTCACGTCGTCCTTCGCCGTGATCGGCCGTCGATAGTCGATCTCCAGATGGGCCAGCACCGAGTCGATGTCCGTGAGCGGAACGTCGAGCACGTCCTCGAAGTAACTCGTCCGCGCCACTTCCAGGTACGTGGCGTAGACGGCATTGTTCACGTGACCCATGAAGTCGATGTCGCGAACGCGGACGTTCACGTCCGTCGCGTAGGAGAACTCGTCCATCGCTCCGGGGTTGCTCCCCGGCGTAGTTCCGTCTGTCGAAACTCCCGACGCCCCAAACGGGATGGGGGTTCCTCGCCGTTTACCGCGCGGTCACCCGCTCCACTCGCCGCCGATGTCGCTGGTGACGCGGTCCCGCCACAGGTCGAAACTCGTCTCGCACGCGTCGCTCGTCTCCAGATGGTCGATAAAGCCCGCGCCGGGGTCGGACAGTTCCCCGTCGCAGAACGGACAGGTGTTCGGGTCGCTCCAGGTGGGGTCGGTCGGGACGTGCTGGCTCCGGGACATGGCGTGTTTTAGATCGCGGCAAAATCGGACATAAAGGTTGGTCTAATACGTATCATTCGAATCAAGTGGGATAATATGGCATACCGATATCTGCATCTCACACACGATCAGGTATTGTGTGAAAAGGAGACATCCGTGGAGTGCTGTCGGCCAACCGTTTCGAAGTGAAAATACCGGTGTCGGTCACCGTCGGTTTCGACGCCGCGTGGCGGCGTCGCGCGCGGACCGAAAACACCTACTCGGGGGCGTCCCAAGCCGGCGATATGTCCACCGCCAGTGCCAGACAGCGAGCGAAGGAGCGGCCGCTCGCCGCGACGGCGCTTCTCTCCGCAGTCGGCTACGTCTTCGTCATCGGCTCGTTCGCCGGCGTCGTTCCCTACCCCGACATCGGTCGGGAAACGGTCGACCTTCTCTCGCACGCCATCGCCGTCGTCAACACGTTCGCGACGCTCTCGCTCGCCGCGGGGTGGTACTGGATCCGGCAGGGCGAGGTACGCAAGCACCGCGCGGCGATGATCACCGCGTTCGTCCTCATTCTGCTGTTTCTGGCGCTATACCTCCCGAAGGTCGGCGGGGGCGGCGAGAAGCACTTCGTCGGCCCGGAGATGGTGCGGTACGCGTACCTGATCATGTTGGCGATCCATATCGTCCTCTCGGTCGTCGCCGTGCCGGTCGTCCTGTACGCCGTCGTGCTCGGCCTCACCCACACCGTGGCCGAACTCCGGAACACCGCCCACGCCCGAGTCGGCCAGATCGCGGCGGCGACGTGGATCCTCAGCCTCACGCTCGGGGTCGTCACGTACGTGATGCTCAACCACCTCTATGCTGCCGAGTTCGTCCCGTCGTAACGGGTGTGTGCGACTGCGGCACGTCCGCGGTAGCGGTTTAGTGACGCCGAACCAGTGAGCACACGATGAACCAGTCCACCGACGCCGTCGCTGACCTCGCACCGAGCGCCAAACTGGTCTACAAGGTCCTCGAACACCACGGGCAGCTGACCCAGAAGCAGATCGCGGAGGAGTCGCTCCTACCCGCGCGGACGGTCCGACACGCGCTCTCCGAACTGGAAGACGTCGATGCCGTCGACGAGCGGATCCACTTCGCCGACGCCCGGCAGCGTCTGTACGAACTGAACTGACCGTCCCGCTTTTCTACCCAAGCGCCTTCACGTCGACTTCGTGCGTCCCTGACGGCGTTTCGAGTTCGACGCCGTCGGCGATCGACGACCGCACCGCCGCACGCCACTCCTCGACGGCCTCGACGTGACGCTCGCGGTGTCGTTCGGCCGTGTACTCGACGTCCTCGGCCGATCGGAGTTCGTCCTCCGTCTCACCCGGTTCGGGGTACGGCGGCGCGTCCTCGACGAGCGATTCCGGGTCGACGTGGACCGGCTCTCCCTCTCCCATGAACTCTCCCGTGTCGACTTCGTGGAGTCGCGCCCGCATGCGCCCACTGAACGGCGGAGTCACGCGCAGCACCGTCTCCTGCGGACTCCGCAGCGACGCCTCCAGCGCGGTCACCACGTCGTCGCGAGTGACGGCGATGGAGCGTATCGTCGTCGGGTCGTCCGCCGTCATGCCTCCTCGTGCGCACGCGACGACAATGATACTCACGGTGGACCTCTTCCGGACGGTCGGGACCGGGCGGACGGTCAAGGCGGTCTGCACTACTCAGAGAGCCCACCCACTCCGGATATTCTACAATGTTCACACATTGTACAGAGCTTTGAACGCCCAGCGTTCTTTGCCGTCTACGACCCGGATAGCGAAATCGATGATTCTGGCGCTGGACTGCCGTTTACGCGCTCGAACTTTCGGACCGGGTGGCCCAGTCGTTGCCAGCGGTCCGGCTGGGCTCGTAGCGTTCGTCGGCGCACCGATCAGGAGTTCGTCCCCGACGACGGTCGATCTTTCCGCCTCGGTGTTCGCGGCGTGTAGAATGTTCAGGGGGCGAAGAAGTCACACACTCTTCGGGAACTGTAACCAGTTTACACCGTTCACACACTGAAGCGGTTCTGGAACCTCTGAACATTCTACAAATTTTATTATGTTTAGATATTCTGGAGATTCCAGAATCCTCAGACAGCTAGGAGAGTACACGATCTCTGCGAATTGCGATCTACTGAGCGTGTTTGCCAGTCGGTAGAAATTTCACAATGTGTACAATGTCTTCCCTACACCGAAGAGGGCGATATGCGTCCAAGCCAAGCGGCTGTGCGCGATCGAGCGAGATAGCTATCTCTGCACATTTCACAATGTGTGGAAACTCCATAACTCTTCAACATTCTCGATACTTTGAAATGCCTTCACGGAGAGAGTAGGCAGTAGACGGACGAAGTGTCTGCACATTCTGGACATTCCGCAATGCCCGGAATGTGTGGACGCTCTCCGGGGAAGGGACACCATGGTAGACACGAACGCCGTAAGCGTCGCCCTGCAGAAAGGCGGCGTGGGCAAGACGACGATAGCGATCAACCTGGCGGAACGGCTCGCGAACCGCGGTCACGAGGTGCTGCTGGTCGACCTCGACCAGCAGGGCAACGCCACGGAGGGCGTGGGACTGGCCGACGCCTACGAGGCGGACACGCATCTCGGCCACGTGTTCGACGACGACGACCCGACGACGCTGGGCGACATCGTGCTAGCGGCCGAGGAGTTCGACGTGGTACCGGCGAACGCGGACCTTGACGAGGTCGAGAACACGATACGGAGCAACACCTTCGGCGCGCTGTGGGTACGCAACGAAGTCGTCGAACCCGCCGTCGAGGGCGGCTACGACTTCGTCGTGGTCGACTCGCCGCCGGACATGGGGCCACTCTCGGACGCGTCGCTGATCGCCACGCAGAACGTCATCGTACCGATGCGGATGAGCGAGCAGAGCGCGAGCGGGTTCGAGCGGATGTACACCCAGCAGATCGGCCCGATCCGCAAGGAGATGGACCTGGACGTGCTGGCGGTCGTGCCGAACGTCCTCGAGGGCGACAACGAGGAGAAACGCATCATCGCCGACCTGGAGGAGTCCCAGTTCGGCGACCTCCTCCCCGAGTTCGCGCGCTCGGACCACTTCGAGGACCCGTCGTCGCCGGGGCCGGGGATCCGCAAGCGGGTGGCGCTAAAACGGGCCTGGCGCGACGGCCAGACGCTGGCGTCGTACGACCCCGAAAGCGACATGCTGGACCGCCTCGACGAACTCGCCGCGATGGTCGAGGAGGGGGCGACCGATGCCTGACGAGAACCGCTTCGCCGGCATCGGCGACGCCGTCGAAGAGGAACCGGAGAACGACGACGCGGCGATCGCCGAGGAACCATCGGCCGAGACGGGTGAGGAGACGGTCGCTGACGCCGGAGCGAACGACGGAGAAGACGATACCGGCGGCAACGCGGCTGGTCCCGCGGCGTTCGCCTTCGACGACACGGTCCAGAAATCGGTGTACGTCCGGCCGGAGACGTTCGAGGAACTGGAGGACGCCGAAGCGCTCGTCAACGCGCAGTTGCGGACGGAACACGACCTCAAGGACCTGACCCGACGGGAGTTCTTCGACGCCGTGTTCCGGGAGGCCGCCGAGGACACCGACCGCCTCGTCGAGCGCATCCGGAAAATGCGCGAGAAGTAGGCGGATCGGCGGGCAGCGCCCCGCTATTCGGTCAACTGCTGATACTGCTCGTCGGTGAGGTCGATCCCCGTCGCGGCGACGTTCTGTTCGAGGTGCTCGACGCTCGACGTGCCGGGGATCGGCAGTGTCACGTCCGAGTGTTCGAGCAGCCACGCCAGCGCGATCTGCTGCGGGCTGGCGTCGTGCGCGTCGGCGACTTCCCGCACAGCCCCCTCCTTCTCACCGAGGTCGCCCGCGCCGAGCGGGAACCACGGGACGAAACCGATGCCGTATTCCTCGCACGCTTCCAGCACGTCCTCGTCGTCGCGGTTGGCCACGTTGTACTCGTTCTGGACTGTCGCGACGTCGACGATCTCCCGGGCCTCGTCGAGCTGTTCGACGGTCACGTTGCTGACCCCGATCTCCGCGATCTGCCCCTCGTCTTTCAGTTCGGCCAGCGCCGTCACCGAGTCCTCGAACGGCGTGTCCGGGTCCGGGCGGTGGAACTGGTAGAGGTCGATAGTGTCGGTGCGGAGGCGGTCGAGGCTGGCGAGGACCGCGTTGCGGAGGTAGTCCGGATCGCCGTGAGGGATCCAGTCGCCGTCAGCGTTCCGGAGAAGACCGCCCTTCGTCGCGACGACCACGTCGTCCGGGTCGCCCAGCGTCTCGCCGATGAGGCGCTCGCTGACGCCCGGGCCGTAGGAGTCGGCCGTGTCGACGATATCCACGCCGAGATCGACCGCGCGTTCGAGCACGTCTCGGGCGCTCTCCTCGTCGTCCGGCGGGCCGATGATCTCCTCGCCGCAGAGGCGCATCGCGCCGTAGCCGAGTCGGTGGACGGTGAACTCGCCGACGTCGAAGGTGTCGCTCTGGTTCTCGACCATACCCGTTGGAGGGCGGCGAGACGGATAGGCCTAGGAGTCCCGGCACTCAGCCGAGGCCGAGGGTCGCACCCGCATCGTCCGGCGTCGCGACGGGTCGGCCGATGGTCTCGGCGAACGTGCGGTTCAGCGGCCGAATCAGGCGTTGCTCTCGCCGAGTTCGCTCTCCTGCAGGTCGTTGTCCGCCAGCCCGGCGCGAAGGTCGCCGCCCGAGAGAAAGACGATATATCGGTACGCGATTTATCGTACTGCGGACCGAATGCACCGCGTTACTCGCCGTCGAAGACCTCCGAACCGATATCGGACAGTTCGCTCGCCTCGATGTGGGAGTACATCTCCGAGGTCGTCGACGGGTCGGCGTGGCGAAGCGCCCGCTGGGCCGCCGAATGCCCGGCCTCGCGGTAGTACATCTCGCCGGCGCCACGACGGCCACCGTGTAGCGTCAGGTAGTCCTTGGGGTCGTCGCTGGTGTCCACGTCCGCGGCGACGCTCAGTCGCCTGAACAGCCGTCTACCGCCGGACGTGGTCAGCGCCGGGGGCGTACAGTCGTATTCCCGTATCGCGTCAAGCGGGTCATCGAACGGGGCCAGCATCTCGTCAACTTCGTCCTCCGCGCGTCCGCGCTCGCGGAGATCCTCGCGAACGGACCCCCAGAGGCTCGGCCGGTGAAACGTCGGGAACAGCGGCCAGTCGTCCGCCGGGTCGAGGGCGTCGTGCCAGTGCCGCAGCGCAGGCACCGGCTTGTCCGTGAGCGGCGCCTGCTCGTCGTGCTGGCTCTTCCCCAGTACGTCGATGGTGCCGGCGTCCAGGTCGAGGTCGTCCCACGTCGCGCCGTTGCGACCCTCGCGGTCGTCGTCGCTGCGGGACAGCACCTCGGCCCCGCGGACGCCGGAGTAGCCGATCAGGTACGCCAGCGCCCAGTCGCGGACGGGCGCGAGCGCGTCGGTCCCGTCCTCGTCGATCGCCTCGCGCGCGCGGTCGTCCACGTACCGGAGCAACGTCCGGCGCTGTTCCGGGCTCCAGAACTGCCGGTCGCCAGACGAGTTCGAAGGTCGGTCCGGCATCGCTTCGAGCGGCATCGGGTCCTCGGCGGGGTTCTGGTCGACGTATCCCCACGTCTCGCACCAGCCGAGGTACGCCCGGACGGCGTTGAAGTACGTCCACGCGGTCGCGCGGGTGATCCCATCGTCCCCGTCGGCCTCGTTCGCCTTGACGCGCTGGTCGAGGTAGCGCCGCACCCAGCGCGCGAGGGTCCGCTCGTCGAGCGCTGCCAGATGGTCGACCCCGCGCTCGTCCAGCCAGTCTATCCAGAGCGGGAGGACGCGCTCCAGCTGCGCGGCATAGGCGCCGGAGCGAGATCCGTCCTCGTGGAGCGCGGTCGCCTTGTCGTCGAGGAAGTCTTCGAGGGGCGCGTCGATCGGGATCTTCGCGCCGTCAGCCCCCGGGGTAGCGTCGTCCTGAGTCGGGTCCATCGTCTACGCCGACCCGACGACGTCGACCCACTAGAATGTACTGCTGTTTATTGCTCTAAACGTGAGTGGCCTCCGGACACCGGAGTTCCGGTGAAACCGTCGTACTGCGGCCGGTTGTACGGTAAGAAGCGTCCTGTATATCATTAATCGCTATATAAAACCCATGCCGACTGAAGTTGAGACTACACCAGAATTAGCAGATCTTAAAATGGGGAGGGTGACGACGAACCAGTGAAGTGCTGGGTGACGCTTGAGATACCCGATCAACGCTGTTTCATGCTCCCACCCGTGGCATGCTTTCAGGATGAAGACGCGAAAGAGCGTATCCATCTCGATCTGTGAGACTGTCCAGATATCCGATTCCAGACCGTCGAGTGAGCTTCACTTATACAGCGGCGTCGCATCGTACACGGGTCAATCGAGATACTGCGGTGGCGCAATTGACCGGAACACGTCGCGTCGAGACACGGTGGTCGGTGCCATGGAAGACACGTCAGCCGTCCTCAGGGAATGCGATAGCGGTCCAGCCGCATGACGTGAGGGCTACCAGACCTCGTCGACTGAGACAGAGAAGTCCCGCAATCGTGGACCTGAACTACTTTTTACGGTATGAGAGTGTCAAGCCTAGAATAACCGTTCAATCAATCCACGGTCGCGGTGTTTCTCTGCGAGCAGGACCGAACACTCCACATCGTCGATAACGTCCAGTACGAGCGACCCGGTGACGAGTCTGCGGAGGAGCCCCTCTTCTGTCGCACCGAGAAGCAGAAGCGTCGAATCGTCCGCAGCGTTCCGGATCGCTGACTCTACGTCTCCGGTTTTGACGAGCAAATCAGCGTCCTCTAATTCGTTGTCTATCGCCCACTCTGTGAGGAACTGCTCGCCTGCCTCGCGGTCTGCAGCGACGTTGAGTAAGGTCACCTCGGCGTCGAACTCCGCTTGGAGGTATTTTGCGATGGTGGCCGACAGCTCCGAATCCGGGCCACCGGCCGTCGGGAGCAGTATGCGCGAGGGATCGAATCCACGGTCGCGCAGAATCAGGAAATCACAGGGGACGGCCTCGGTGAGCTCGTCGATCGCAGACTCCGCCCGTCCAGGAGAGCCATGCGAGTCAGGCCCCCAGCCCATAACGACGAGGTCGGCGGTGTGGGTTCGAGCGGCATCGAAGATCGCCTCGTAGGATTTGTGCGACAGGATGGTGTGCGTCTCGACGTCGACGCCGAACGTTTCAGCGTCCTCACGGGCATTGTCAAGCAGGTGCTGTGAACTATCGTCGATATCGTCGGATCGTTCGGCGGCAGCCGCTAGTGCCGTCTGGTCAGGCACCGTCACGATATGGGTGGCGACCACTGTCCCACCCCGTTGTTTGGCGATAGCACTGGCGAGCGTGATGAGTTCCTGCTCGTGTGCGGGATTGGCCAGTGGCACCATCACACGGAACTGCCCGCCATCTGGTTGGACGCTCGTGGCAGCGCTGACGGCTGCGTCAGGCATTTCCCGTGAGCGTGAGATGATATGCTTCGAGAGGATTCCCTGTTTCTCGGTTCGAGTACGAGCATAGAGGAAATACCACAGTATCGCCGCCACCGCGATGCCGAACGAAAGTATGAGTGCATCACTGGCGACAAAGACCAGCAGTGCAAAGGAAAAAACGACACCCAGTATCGGCAACAGCGGATACAACGGGACGACGAAATCTGGGGTGTACTCCTCGGGTCCGACGTAGCGCATCACGATAAGTGCCAAGTTCAACAGGCCGTAGATGATGAGATGCAGTCCCGAGGCTGCCCCGGACAGTAGCGTCAGATCGCCGATGATGATAAACAGGAGAATGAGCCCGCCGGTGATGCCGATAGCCCGATAGGGGGTTCCAAACCTCTGATGGATCTCGTTGAGCGCCGGTGTGACGATGCGGTCACGACCCATGGCGAAGTTGATACGCGAGGAAGCAAGGATGGAGGCGTTCGCACTTGAGGCGGTCGCAAGGAGGCCACCGAACAGCAGGGCACCGCCCATCGCGGCTCCTTGAATGTAGTCTCCCACTTCAACGACGGCGATGGGGTTCTCGGCGTCAGAGCTGATGATGTCTGCGATGAACCCCGGGGGAACGGCCGCGCTCATGATTACCAAGACGAGGGCGTAAACGACTGTCACGATGACAACACTGCCGATCACCGCGCGTGGGAGGTTCTTACCGGGGTCCTTGATTTCCTCGGCCACACTCGTTATCTGGACGAAGCCGAGATAGGAGACGAAGATGAGCCCCGTGGTCTCCAGAGTGGTGACGACATCAGTAGCAGCCGGGAGATTCGACGGTTCGGCTCGGAGCGTCCCCAGGAACGTGAACACGGTGAGGATACCTACCAACAGAACGACGATGATGTTCTGGAGTCGGCCCGTCTCCTTCGCGCCGACGTAGTTGACGAGAACGAAGAAGGCGCCACCGACGAGCGCGATCAGCTTCACCACGGTGATCGATAGCGACCCGACGCCGACAGTACCGGAGAGACCGAAGATGCGGGCGATGTACCGGCCAAATCCGACCATGTAGAAGGCGCTGGCGAAGGCCAGTCCGAGCCAGTTGGCCCAGCCGGCGACCGACCCTAACATCGGCCCCAGCGCGTGGTTGACGTAGTAGTAGGCCCCGCCCGAGCGGGGCATCGCAGTGCCGAGTTCGCTGGCCGACAGCGCCGTGAACATGGCGATGACGCCCCCCAAAACGAATGCCACGGACGCCAGCGACCCGGCCTTGAGGATAGCCTCGCCCGGCAGGACGAAGATGCCCGCACCAATCATCGTCCCAACACCGATCGTCAGAGCCGCGAGTGGTCCGAGGTCCTTGGCGAGATCTTCCTCACTCATACCTCGTCCTCACGAGGAAGGGCGATGACGGGGCGGTTCGCCTTGGTCACCAGTTTCACCGAAATGTCGCCAGACAGAAACTTCATAAGTCTATTCCCCCCGCGGGAACGGTAAGCGATGGCGCTGGCGCCGACCTCGTCAGCGGCGTTGAAAATCTCAGCAGCCACGTCCCGCCCGTAGGCGGTGTGTACGTCGGCATCGGGGAATACGGACTGGACGGCGGCGTACGATTCTGCGGCTAGGTCCTCGGATTGCTCGACCGGCGTCTTGTCTGGCACGCCGCCGCCCTTCTCTACAACGTGGAGGGCGGTCACATGAGTCGGCCCGTAAGGTTCCAGGGCAGTCGCCGTCGCCAACGCATCAGCTTCGTGAGCGACGGGAAGAAGTACGTGGGCGAGGATGTCTTCGTCGTCGGTCTCACTGCTCATACTGTCCAGTATGGCTACTCTCCGTTAAGAGTATGTATCCTGTCCATATAGATATCGTCGCCTACAGGTTCCGGTGACTCGATATCCGAAATAGCGCCTACAGCGGTTTGATCACATAGTGACAGAACAGGCAATCCCTCCTCGATAGGAGCGCGTACGTCCTATCATTCAGATATGAGGATTTATCGAGCAATTGTGCTAGTCGTGAGTCTTCTAAATGAAATCGCTGGAATCCCACATCATGCATTGTGACGGCCGACCTCAACTTCCATACGGCGAGGGAGGGGACGCTCCCCGGACTACAGAATGGCGGTCGGAAGAAGGCGACTAATCGTCCGAGCTCGCTCCCGCGTCCTCGGTGCTGCTCGTCACGTACGTCACCGGCGCGTCGAGGACGAACTCGTCGAGGAAGGCGGTCACGACGACGGTGCACTGGAGCGCCGCGTACGCCCACAGCGTGAGCGGCGCGGCGTACTCGCGATGGGCGTGCGAGCGGTCGGCCACGTAGTCGAGCGCGAAGACGACCGCGGCGGCGACGAGGCCCGCGGCGGCCGGGGAGAGGCGGAGCGCGGCGGCGAGCGGCGCGTCCCGAAACGGCGGAGCAGCGATCCACAGCGCGGGCAGCGCGAGGATCAGCAGGGGCGCGACCAGGACGTAGCCGAACGTGAACGCGGCGTCGAGTTTCGTCACGGGCGACACACGCGGCGACCGGAGCATCGCTAGCGTGTGGCGTCGGGCGACCTGAAGTGCGCCCCGCGCCCAGCGCTTGCGCTGGCTCAGCCACGCGTCGAGCGTCGCGGGGTTGTTCTCGTACGTGACGACGCCGGGGTCGACTCGCACGTCGTCTCCCGCCTGGTGGACGCGACACGCCATGTCCACGTCCTCGATGAGCACCGATTCGTCGAACGGGCCGAGGTCGTCGACGAGACCCGCGCGGAAGAGCACCTGCCCGCCGGTAAAGAGCGTGAACCCGCCGAACACGTCGCGGGCGTAGAACTCGGCGCGTTCGAGGAGATGGCGCTCGACGGTCGCGTGGAGCGCGACGAGCGAGTCTGTCGCGTTAGTGCCGTAACACCGCCCCTTCACGCATCGAACGTCGGCGTCGCGGAACCACCGGACGCCGCGCCGGAGCATCGCCGGATCGGGACGCTGGTTCGCGTCGATGCTGGCGACGACTTCGCCGGAAGCGTGGTCGAGCGCGTGGTTGACCGCCGCCGCCTTTCCGCCCGGCGGAGCGTTCCGGCGCACGGCGGTCACGCGGTCGTGTCGCCGTGCGGCTCCCTCGGCGACGCGAGCGGTCCCGTCGGTCGACGCGGACTCGTAGCAGAGGACGGTCTCCACCTCGCCGGGGTACTCCAGCGCGCGGCAGGCCGCGACGCAGTCCCGGAGCGCGTCCGCCTCGTTGTACGCCGTCACGACGACGCTGACTGACGGCCACTCCGTCGGTGGGTCCGGCGGGGTCGGCGACCGCACCGCCAACAGTGACGACCAGAGCGCACGGGCGGCGATCCCGGCCAGAAGCGCCGTCCCGATTACGGTCAGCGCGTTCGCAGCGGCTGGCACCGCGAGCGCGAGCGCGAGAAACAAGAGAGCGATCCCGCCGGCGAGCGCCGCGTACGTCGCCGTCGACGACCCGTCCGCGGACGACGGCGTCTCGACCTCCATGCCCGAAGCAACGACGGCGCGGGGGAAAACCGTGGGGACCGGATAACGACGCTCGGATACCGGGAGACGGTCGAGGCGGCAGGTGAAAGCAAGTGAGAGGAGCGATCGGGTACGCGTCGTGTGGAGGGTTCAGAATGTGTAGAGAGTTTGAATAGTGTAGAATGTCTAACCGGTCTCGGAAAGCCACAGGGAAGGAGTACGCGAAGAGAGATCAACCGTGGAGAGCGTCCGAGATGGGGGAGAGGGGGGAGGGAGGTGGGGGGATGGAGGGGCCGCAACGGCGGGGACGCGGTCGAATTGCGTTCCGGGACGAGGGGGAAGCGTTCCGGGACGAGGGGGAAGCGTTCCGGAACGCGGGAGTGGGGTGCCGCTGAACTGGGGTGCCGTGGGAGGGCGTCGGGGGAAGCGGGGCAGGGGAACCGGACGAGACGTCGCCGCCTCAGTCCTGCGAGACCGCGGTCGCGGTCGCGGCGGCCGTCGCGTCGTTGGGGGGTCGAACGACGACGGTGCGGTCGCCGCGAATCACGACGTCGCAGTCCGCGAGCGTGAACGTGAGCCGAGCGTCGAACTGCGGAGAGTCCTCCCCGAACAGGCGCTCCAGCGCGTCCGGGTCGACACTGTCGTAGAGGGGCACGTCGATGTCCATGGGATCTACGCCCTTGGCGTCGGCGACGGCCCAGACGACGGTCTCCGGGAGGGACTCGTTTTCCGCACTGCGTTCGACGGTGGTCGGTAGGTTCACGCTCATGTTCCATCCCTTCGTAGTACATCCGGCCCCATGGGTACCGTGGCTACAGTGATACGGGAGCCGATCGGATCGGGGCTATATGCATAACACGGGGGTCACTCCTCGTCGAAGAGGAGCGTGAGGAGTTTGCGCTCCGCGGCCCGCAGATGCCTGTTGACGGTCGGCTGCGAGACGCCGAGCGTGTCGGCGATCTCCTGCCCGGTCCGCTCGCGGGGCCAGTCGAAGTAGCCACCGTAGAACGCCGCCTCCAGCACCTCGTTCTGCCGGTCGGTGAGCGACGACTCCACCATCGACCGGAACCGACGCCTCGACCGCACCGGCCGGTCGAGTTCGCGGCGGGCGACCGGCGCCGCGTCGTACCGCTGCCGGAGCCACCGGACGAACGAGTCGACGTCGATCGGAGACGGGAGTTCGACGACGAGGCGAAGCCCGTCGCCGTCGGTGGTCCCGTCGCGGGGGAGCGCGTTCCGTTCCAGCAGCTCGCCGAAGAAGCCGTCCTCGTCGAAGACGACCTCGATCCGGACGGAGCCGTCGGACCGGTCGACGACTGACGACCCGCGGACGTCCGCGCGGTCGTCCGTGGCCGCGAGCAGGTCGTCCGCTGCACCGTCGGGCACGAGCACGATCGTCCGGACCCCGTCGTCATCGAGGCAGACGCGCTCGAACTCCAACTCCGTGCCGGCGGCGCCCGCGAGCGCGACGGGCGGGACGTCGTCGCCGACCCTGAGTTCCAGTTCGGTCGACGAGTCGCTTGCGATAGCGCGCCTGCGCTCGACGTTTCCGAGCGCGTACCCGGTTAGGTCGCCGACCGCGCCGAACGCCCGCCGCTCGCGCTCGCCGAACGCGTCCGGTTCGGTCGCGTAGACGACCAGCACGCGGCGGGGAACGTCGTAGCCGCGGATCGGAACGGCGATGACCGAGCGGAACTCGCGTTCCAGCGCGGCCTGCCGCCAGGGATCGAACGGAGGGTCTCCGAGTACGTCGTTCTGCGTCTGCACCGTCCCCTCCTGAAGTGCTCGGCCGGCCGGACCCTGCCCGTGCGGGCTCTCGTCGACGGTTACCGATATCTGCTCCAGGTACCCCTCGCCCTCGCCGGCCGAGACCGTCGGGATCACGTCCTCGGTGGCAGGGTCGTCCTCGCCGACCCAGGCGAACGCGAATGGCTCCGCAGCGGTGATCCGCTCGCAGACGCCGCGGAGGACCTCGCGCTCGGAATCCGCGCTCACGGCGACGTCGACGCTGCCGCCGAGCACGTCGGCGACCGCCGCCGTTCGGTCGAGCGAGGCGGTCCGGGCCTCCAGCGCGGAGGTCCGTTCGCGCAGCGATTCCTCCCGGTCCGCCCGGTCGAGGGCTGCTCGGACGCCCTCGGCGAGGATGCGGACGGTGTCGCGCTCCCGGGGGGTGAAGTCGTCGCCGGTCGCCGTCCAGACGACGACGCCGTGCTTGCCGAGCGGAACGCAGAACCCCCGGAATCCCTCGCCGACCGCGAACTCCGTCGGTTCGTACGTGGCGAACGTCTCCCAGAGCGGGTTCTCGACCGAGTCGCCGAGCAATTCGTCGGAGAGCGCGCCCTCCGGTGATTCCGCGACCGGCCGGAGTTCGCCGCCGCTCTCGTCGTAGAGGGCGACCATCGCCGCGGGCGCGTCGAACTTCGCCTCGGCCGCGTCGACGACCGCCTCGCAGATCTCTGTCCGGGTCTCGGCGGCCGACAGCCCCTGCGTCACCTCCGCGACGGCAGCGAGTTCCCGCTGGTGCTCGACCTGCTCGGTGACGTCGCGGATGATCCCCGTGAAGAGCCGGTCGCCGTCGTACCGGAACTCGCTGAACGAGACGCCGAGTTCGATCGTCGATCCGTCGCGGCGTCGGCCGGGGAGTTCGAGGTAGTCCCAGTTCAACGCTCGCTCCCCCGACCGGAGGTAGCGGTCCATCCCCTCGCGGTGGCGCTCGGCCATCTCGTCGGACATGAGGAGGGAGAGCGATTCGCCGATCAGCTCCTCGGGCGCGTAGCCGAACACCTCCTCGACCGCCGGGTTGACGTACCGGATCTCGCTGTTCGCGTCGATCGTGACGATCGCGTCGGACGCGGCGTCGGCGAGCGCCTGCAGGTGCGCCTCGCTCCGCGTCGCGGCCGTCGCCTCGGCGTCGGCACCGTCGTCCGACGGGCGCTCGTCACCCCGCACCGCGCGTTCGATCGCGTGCACGAGGAGACGGTCGCTCGCCGCGCTCTCCCGGTCGACGAACTCGGCGCTGGCGTCGAACACGTCGTCGACGGCAGCCTCCTCCGCCGCCGCGTAGACGACCGCAGCGACGTCGGGAAAGCGCTCGCGGAGCGCGTCGAGAACGGCCGCGTCCGCGCAGACGAGGCAGTCGATCTCGTCCGGATCGAGGCCGCGCGAGCCGCGGCCGGTCTCGAAGAACTCGATCGAGATGCCCGTGTCGCGGACGGCGTCGGCGACGGCGTCCGCGGTCGCCCCGTCGGCCACGACGGCGACCGACGCGGCGGAGAGGGATTTCCGTCTCATCGGCAGTCGTCCCCCCTCGTACGACAGATCATATAGTCGTCCCCAGTTACATTCAAACTTCTAGCTGTGAAATCGTTAAGCCGCAGATTCCAAAAAGACCTCCACCCAAAGAGTGGGGTATGTGCCGAGGAACCGAATGCCACACAGATGGTCAAACGCGATGAGCGAGCCGAAGTCAGCGGAGCAGGGCGATAGCGCCGTTTCCGTCGCCGAACCCATCGCGGTCAGCGGCGCGGAGACGTACTTCCGCTCCGTCGTCGAGAACACGTCGGACGGCGTCGTCGGCGTCGACGAGAGCGGCGACGTGGTGGTCGCTAACCCGGCGGTCGAGCGGCTGTTCGGCTACGCGCCCGAGGAACTGATCGGCGAACCGGTGACCGCGCTGATGCCCGAACGACTCCAGTCGGACCACGTCGCCGCGTTCGAGCGATACCTGTCGACGGGTGAGCGCACTGTGGACTGGGACTACCTCGAGTTCCCCGGCCAGCACCGAGACGGGCACGAGCTCCAGTTGAGTATCGCGTTCCGAGAGTCGGAACACGGCGGAGAGCGGGTGTTCACCGGGTTCATCCGCGACGTCACCCCGCGGAAGGAGCGGGAACGAGAACTCGAGCGCCAGCGCGACGAGCTGGAGCGGTTGAACCGGATCAACGGCGTGATCCGCGACATTAACCGGAGCCTCGTCGGGGCCGCGGACCGTGACGCGATGCTGACCGCCGTCTGCGAGCACCTGGCCGCCGCCGATCGGTACCGCTCCGCCTGGATCGGCGAGCGGGACCCGGCAACCGACCGTCTCCAGCCGACCGCGTGGGCGGGCATCGAGCTGAGCGAGATCGATCGCGCGTCCGCGTCGGCGGGCGACAGCGACAACCCTGATCCGGTCGCTGCGGCCGCGCGGACGAGAGAGTCGCAGGTGAAGAACGGCGTCGCCGCCGTACCGATCGTCTACGACGGCACGCCTTACGGGGCGTTGGCGATCCGCGGCGAGCAGCCGGGACTGTTCGACGAGCGCGAGCGCAGCGTCCTGACGGAACTCGGCGAGACCGTCGGTTACGCGATCAACGCGCTCGAACAGCGGCGGATGATCATGAGCGACGCGCGCCTGGAGGTCACGCTTCGCGTGAACGACGCCATCGACGAGTGCAACGCGCTCGTCGGCCGCGAGCTGGCCGTCCTTCGGACCGTCGCCGGTAAGGGCGACCGAGTCGTCATCTTCGTCTCGACCGATCCGGACGTCGAGGCGGCCGACCTGACCGCCGCGTTCGGCGACGTCGTCACCGTCGAGAACGTCCGGCGGGTACGCGACGGACTGTTCGAGGTCGTCGCCGAGGACCTGCCGGTGACCCGGGCGCTCTCGGGCCGCGGCGGGCGACTCAGGTCGGCGAGTATCGAGGGAACGAGTATGCACTTCGTCACTGAACTCCCACAGGACGCAGACGTGCGGGCGCTCGTCGAGACGGTCCGAGAGGCGTTCCCTGACACTCGGCTCGTCGCACAGCGGTCGGTAACGAGGGACGAGCGGTCGGTCGAGGAGTTCCGCGCGACCGCGGACGCCGAGGTCACCGAGAAACAGCGGACGGCGCTCGAAGCCGCGTACTTCGGCGGCTACTTCGACAGGCCCCGCGAGAGCACCGGCGAGGAGCTGGCGGCGTCGCTCGGCGTGTCGCCGTCCACCTTCCACCAGCACCTGCAGGCGGGGCTGCGGAAATCGCTCGCGGCGCTGTTCGAGCAGTAAGTGAAGCGATTCGCACATCGAACGGAACTCGGCGCCGTTCGAGTGCGTCGTTGCGTGTAGTCCGCTAGCTTCGACCGACGATCGGCGACTCGCCGCAGTCGATACACACGTACTCGTCGCCGGCCGTCTCGACGATCGGAGCGTTACACTCGACGCACTTCATCTTCGCATTCCGTGCTGCGCGCGGATAGCGTCCCATGTCCATGCAACGTCGGCGGCGAGGTATAAACCGGCGCGACCGTTGCCGTCGGTTGTCCGGCGTTGCGCCGAATAGTACCGCCCTTCGCGGGACACGACGACGCGCTTGCGCCGGGCGCTTGACTAAGACCGCCCTAGGTCGGGGTGAACCGCGCCTTACTCGCGCAACGTCGCCCGAAGTTTAACACCCGGCGTCGTGACCGACGAGTATGTACGACCGAGTGCTACTGCCGACCGACGGGAGCGAGGCCTCCCTGACGGCGGGCGAACACGCGTTCGACATCGCGTCGACGTACGGCGCGGATCTCCACGCGATCTTCGCCGTCGACGAGACGGTGTTCGCCGCCGACGCCTACTCCGGCACCACCCCGGACCAGTACGAGCAGGTGGGGGAAGAGGCAGTCGAAGAGGTGGCGGAGCGCGCCGCCGACCGCGGCGTGGGGCCCGTCACGCGCGAGGTCGTGTACGGGCCGCCCCATCGGGCGATCGCGGACTACGCGGCGGAGAACGACGTGGACCTCGTGGTGATGGGGACGCACGGTCGGAGCGGCGTCGAGCGCTATCTGCTCGGCAGCGTCACCGAAAAAGTCGTCCGGACGGCCGACGCCCCCGTCCTCACGGTGCGCCCGGAAGCATGAGCACGCCGACCATCACCGAGGAGGACGAAGCGATCCTCGACTACCTCGCCGAGAACGCCGCCGGGCGCGCGGACGTCGCCGACGCGGTGGGACTGAGCGACGACGAGACGGCGGACCGCCTCGACGGCCTCGTCGAGGGCGGCCTCGTCCGCGAATCGACGGGCACCTACGAGATCACCGACAGCGGCGAGCGACTGCTCGCCTCGCCCGGCGACGGCACGGCGGACGCCGGGGTCGACACGCCGCCGGCGGTCGGCGAGGCGATAGCCGAGATGGACCTCGCGCCTGACCACGCGGAGGCCCTGGAGGAGGCGTTCGCGTTCCTGCGGCACTGGGGCGCGGCGTCGTCGGCCGAGGTGATCGACGCGGTGTACAGCGAGAACCCCCTCGGCTACGCCTCGGCGGACGACTGGTGGGCGGAGGCGATCCGCGACCCGCTCGCGGAACTGCCCGAGATAGAGCGCGACGGCGACGCGTGGCGCCACGCCGGCGGCGGGGCGGTCGACGACGGCGACGGCCGGCGGGCGTTCACGTCGACCGGTGAGGAGACGTACGGCAGCGTCAAGCACGCGTTCGAATCGCTGGACGTGGACGCGCAACAGCGCGAGGCCGTCACCGCGGTGTTCGAGCACCTGCAGAGCCACGGCGGCGCGTCCGAGGACGAACTGCAAGAACTCGCGCGCGACGCCGCCGATGTGGAGGCGTCCGCGGGCACCTGGTGGCGCGACGCGGTCGCCCCCGTCCTGCGGGAGTTGCCCGGTATCGACCGGGGTGACGGCCGCTGGCAGTACTCCGGAGACCATCCAGAGTAGCTCCGGCGGCGCGTCGGCACGCCCGGTCAGTTCGCCCGAGCTACCGACCCGCTTCCTCGTCGTCGAGGCCCGACAGCGCGCGCTCGTCGTTGTACTCCTCGGCGCCGCTGGCCTCGCCCGTCAGTTCGTTGTACACCGCCTCCCGGACCTCGTCGGCGGACTCGAAGCGCTCGTCGACCAGTCGGTCGAACACGTCGCCGACCGTCTCGGTCTCGTTGGCGAGGTCGATCTCCTCGTCGCCGTACTCCGTCGCCAGTTCCTCGCTCGTCGCGGGATACTTGTACTCGTCGAAGAAGTCGGCCCCCAGGTCGGCCGACATCCGCTCGGCGCTTTTCGCCCGCTCGCGCCGGCGCTCGTTCGCGCGGTCGGTCACCTCGCTGGCGTCCGGCTGGTCGTCCGTCATGGTCGGACGTTCCCGCGTGACGCGGATAAGCCTGAATCCCAGGTCGGTTCCGAGTGGTTGCCAGATGTCGTCGTCGTACTGCACTCGTGCGGTTATCAGTACTATGACACGGCCTAACATACTTCTCTCTGCTCCACTTACGCCACGACACCCTCGGGTGGGGACAATGAGTGATTCTAACGAGCAATACATGGAGAAGCGGTCGCCGGGACGGGGAGCGAGCACGGAAGGGAGCCGACTGGGCAATCGGTTCAACTCGCGGCTGCGTGAGGCGTTCGGCTCGTCGCCGTTCATCCTCACGAAGTTCGACAAGTTCATGAACTGGGTGCGGGGGTCCTCCATGTTCATGCTCCAGTTCGGCATCGCCTGCTGTAGCCTGGAGATGATGCACAGCTACTCGACGAAACACGACCTGGACCGCTTCGGCGCGGGCGTCCCGCGCGCCTCGCCGCGACAGGCCGACGTGATCATCGTGCCGGGGACGATCGTCTCGAAGTTCGCCCCCCGGATGAAGCGCGTCTACGACCAGATGCCCGAGCCGAAGTTCGTCGTCGGCATGGGCAACTGCACGGCCTCGGGCGGCCCGTTCCAGAAGGGGTACAACGTCGTGAAGGGCGCGGAGGAGGTCATCCCGGTCGACATCCAGATCCCGGGGTGTCCGCCGCGACCGGAAGCGCTCATCTACGGCGTCGCCAAGCTGCAGGAGCGCGTCGCCAACGGCGAGTCCGCGCCGGTCGTCGTCAAACCGTACGAACTGGAGCGGTTCGGCGACCTCGACCGCGGCGAGGTCGTCGACGAGCTGTCCGACCGCATCGACGAGGAGACGCTCGTCATGGAGTACAACTGGGTCGAGGGGAACACGCCATGAGCACGCCAGAGGAAGAGAAACGAGAGCTCGAAGCGGGGGCAACGA